>CALIRS010000109.1 GCA_938042205.1 uncultured bacterium
TTAGCGTTCGAGCCTATTGAAGATTTAAATGGCACGGATGACCCAAAACTCACAGAGGTTGATAGGGTTACTCATAGGAGATGGATTGAACGTGAACAAGCGCTTGCGGGCCAAACAGAATTTTTTCAACCCTGCTTAACAAGTGCTAGTTTTGATTTTGTATGCAACAAAGAAAACGAAAGTCCATTGACACTTCTAGAGGAAGTCAGTGCGAAAAAACTCAAGACAATTAAACTTTTAAACAAAAAAGAGATTGGAAAAATCGAACCCTTATGCCAGCTTGGAAGACAAGCTGGATTTATTTTAAAATCTGAGTTCAGGCTGTCAACATTCTCACCAACTCAATTTCAACTAGTTGAAAAAAAGAGAAAAAATCATAGCACTCAACCTGTACTTGAAGGCATGATGAAAATTCCAAATGAACAGTACATTCAACATCGGCGTGAGATCGAGAGGCTTGCGATTACGTGTGAAGAGCTCGCATTTACTAGTGCCTGCCGTTTAATTGAAACTGGCTATCACTTTGGGCTAACTACCCTACTGGAAGCTTCTCAGGGGGAAGATCGCAATCGATTAGAGCGCTTTTTAAAAGAACAATCTAAGATACTCGAGGGCAAACATGTTTCAACAAAAGAAGCAGAAGTTTATGCAGAGAAGATCTTAAAAATTATTCCAAAAGAGCTTCCAGAAATAGCAAAAAAAATGAAAGATAATTTTCAAAAGTACAGGCGTAGCGGGCTCAACCGAAGAAAGTCTCAGCATGAGGACGATTTTTCACTATGGAGTGAAGAGATAATTAGAAGCGTCCCGAAGTTGATAAAGATAAGCAATTTCATAAAAAATGTGTTTGAAAATTCTTTGTTAACTGAGGAGGAAGACCGACTTGCTCAATTGACAGCTGAGGATAAGCAAATTTTTTTCAAGTCATTCAATTCACTTTATGGAGAGATAGATGAATACAAGCAAAGCTGAGCGCGATGCCCAACTAAAAATCACAAGTCATCTATTTACAGGACTGCAACTAACGGAATCAGTGAATGCAGCTTTGAGCCAAGCGCAAATCGAGGAGCGATTCAACACAATAGCCTTCGCGGATATCATGAGAGCTGTTTTAGACCCGGAGGCTAATCAGGAAACTTTGAAAAACATCTCTAAAAATCTGCAAGCTAGGCAACAAATGAATAGAGCCCTCAGAGCTTTGTCTGCTGCACACAACCCTGCACAAGCAGCTGCATCAAGTGATCTATTGACATCACGCAAAGCTGAAGATTTTTCAATGAAACTGACCTTTTCTTCTCGAGGTGATGGAGCAGCCTATCTTGAAATAACATTGAATGAAGCTTTTGAGCTCAATCTGGACAGCAACACTCAACATTTGTACTGTCTGTTCAATGAGGGCGTTTACGTTAAAAAGCTACCAAATTTTGCGTTTCAAAATACAGTACTGCTGTTGGATACGAATGACAAAATGATTGGCGCCTTCCAAGATCACAAGGCGGAGTTTTTTATTCGTTGAAAAAGCCCAGATATTGGATTGCCACCACTGAGGGCCCAGTTGAAATCACAGCAATTTCAGAGGAAACACCCGGCCTACCCTCGGTTATATGCCTAAGTGATACCTTCCAAGCTTTACCAATTAGTAACGCTTACAATGATTTCGTGCGCTCTCCGACAGGTATAATAGAAAAACTAACGGGGAAAAAAGCGTTTCGTACAGATATTTCATCAGCCATTACTCAAGGTAGCAGTTGGCATCTAGGTATGTGCATCGCGCATTTAAGTTGGGTAGATAATCAAGACAACAAAACACTGCAATATGTATGGGCCTCAGGCACAATAAACGCATCATTATATATTCTTCCTGTGAAACACATAGCTGAGAAATGGGAAGCTTCAAAAGAGCTCTTAGAAGAAGCTCGAGACATGGGCAAAAAAATTGATGTTTTTCTGCATCCTGATAATGCAGACCAAATGCCCGCTATAGATAAAGACATTGTTACAATCCACAGGGTCACAAAAATATCAGAGGTTAAGAGAATCTTGAGGGTGTCCTCAAACGCTCCAAGCACTACCACTTGGATAAATCAGTTCACAAGCGCCAAGGTATTCGCACCATTAGCTGTAATTGCAGTGATAGCAACATTTGCTTACGCTTTTCTGCCTTTCAAACTGATCTATTCTTGGCATGAACTTGAAAAGCAAGGTAGGTTCAATTTTTTAAGCAGACAACTAAATGATACCAAGTACGAAGGAACGTTCGTACAGATGCTAACAGCAAATATTTTCTCTCAATACCTCCTGGGAAAGGCACGGCAAAATCAGTCCCATGCTCAGTTTTATATTAGCCAACAGGAAAATTTAAATGATTCAAATTGTCCAGGAGGAAGAGTCTCAGTATCAGCCAAAAGCCTTCTGCCAGAATGGTTTTACAATCCGTGCCACTATAAAATAGAATTGGAAAATGTTTCTAATAAGAACTTGAACATTTCGATGAGTATTGTTTCACAATCTTCTGACGGAAAACTCAAGCAGCATGCCAACAATATTTTCTTTTTAAGAAAAAATGAGCTGGCTGAGAACCTGCCGTTCAGAATCCAGGCAAACTCGGATGAATATATCTTCTTTATTGCGGTAATTACAGATCGGCCAACTAATCAGCCATACAAATGGTTTCAAAAATTAATCTCTAATCCACTAGAATCAGGCAACCTAAAAAATACTATACTTTCAGCCGGTGTCGGGCTTATCGTTTCTCCTGTTCTAAGGCCTGACGATATAAATACAGACATAGAAACATCAGCCGCAACTACTTCCTCCCAACGCAATAGTTCCTGATGTTGAGACATTGTTAAACTTTATATCTGAAACGGCTAACTCTCCTCCAGAAATTTCGTAGCGTGCAGAGATCGAATGGAATTCAGACAAGGGTCTACTAGATAATCTCTCAAGGCCGGAGAGCAGTGCGGCGTGGGTTGTTCTCCGATGCACCCGCAAAGATACAGCGGTTTCGTTGAGGGAATGCTTTTCCCGAAGGGCATTTAATTTTTGTGCCTCACGAAAAGCTGCAGCCTGCTTAACTTGGTGAAGCAACGGAGAGAAGCCAGACGGAAGGCGTCCTTTTTTCTTCGCAGGAAAATATAGATTCCCCTGATCATCAAGAAGAGCTGATTGCATGCCATAGCAAGAGCTCAATAGATTATAAAGTCTTTCAGACTGGCCACGATCTTTAGGCCAAAAAATTTCAAAGTTTAAAGGCTTTCCTTGCTCAGTTTCACGTAAAATAGCCATGCCCTTACTTATATCTGCCGTAGATATAGTCATTCTCTCCTGCAATTTTCTTGTCTCAAAACTAGGTTTTGACACGGTATTGAGTTTCGGTTGCTC
>CALIRS010000110.1 GCA_938042205.1 uncultured bacterium
TCGGAGAGTCTGGTTCGGGGAAAAGTGTCACTGCCCTTTCGATCATGCGATTAATTTCGGAGCCGGGAAGAATTATTGAAGGTGAAGTAATATTTGACGGTAAAGATCTTCTCAAAATTCCTGAAAATGAAATGCAACATATCAGGGGAAATCGAATCTCAATGATTTTCCAGGATCCGATGACTTCGCTTAACCCCGTTTTCAAAATTGGCTATCAGTTGGTCGAATCAGTGATTTTTCATAATCATGTTTCTAGAAAAGAGGCAACAAATAGGGCGATAAGCATACTTAAAGAAGTGGGAATGCCGGTTCCTTATGAAACAATGAATCGTTATCCACATGAATATTCAGGTGGCATGAGACAGAGGGCGATGATTGCAATGGCGCTGATAAATAACCCCGATATTCTAATTGCAGATGAGCCAACTACTGCACTCGATGTTACCATTCAGGCACAGATTCTTGATTTGATTGGAAGAATGCAGGCGGAGTTTGGCTCAGCGGTGATTCTTATTACTCATGACCTTGGAGTGGTAGCTGAGATGTGCGATGAAGTTATTGTCATGTACGCAGGAAGGATATTCGAAAAAAGCTCGAGTGAAGGAATATTTTATCGAAGTAGAAATCCTTATACTAACAGTCTTTTAAAGTCAATTCCCAGGTTGGAGATAAAAGAAGAGGAACTTATTCCCATAAGGGGAATACCGCCAAGTTTAATTCAATTACCCGCTGGATGTCCGTTTCAACCGAGATGTGAATTTGCAAAAGAGATTTGCCGAAAAAAGCCTCCAGCGCTCAGCGAAGTTGAAAGTGGACACTTTTCATACTGCCATTTTGCAAAGAATTTAGTTTTTAACGGAGGAAAAGTTGGCAAATCTGGTTAAAGTCGAAGGATTAAAGAAGTATTTCCCGGTGAAAAAGCACCAGCTTTTTGAGCGGCGACGATATATTCATGCTATCGATGATGTAAGCCTTGAGGTAAGAGAAGGTGAAACACTTGGTCTTGTTGGTGAATCAGGATGTGGTAAATCGACCCTCGGAAAAACTGTTCTTAGACTATACGAGCCTTCTTCTGGAAAAATCTATTTCAGAGATAAAGATATTGTCAGGCTAAGAGGTCAAAGATTAAAAGATTTCAGAAAAAATGCGCAAATAATCTTTCAGGATCCTTATGCTTCTTTAAATCCCAGGATGAGAGTAAAGGACATTATTGAAGAGCCTCTTCTAATTCATGGTATTGAAAGAGAAGAGAGAGAAAGGGCTGTGGATGAATTAATGGAACTGGTGGGTCTTAATCCAGAACACAGGAAACGTTTTCCTCATGAGTTTTCAGGTGGTCAGCGACAGAGGATAAGCATTGCAAGAGCTCTGGCGCTTAAACCAAGATTTGTTGTTTGTGATGAACCAGTATCTGCACTGGATGTTTCAATTCAGGCTCAAATTCTTAATTTGCTTAAAGATTTACAGGAGAGGTTTTCGCTGACTTACCTTTTCATATCCCATGATCTGAGTGTCGTCAAACATATCTGTGATCGGGTAGCGGTGATGTATCTTGGTAAGGTTGTAGAAGTAGGCTTAAAAAAGGATGTCTATGAAAGACCTTTTCATCCGTATACAGTAGCTTTGCTTTCGGCGGTTCCCCTGACGGACCCTAAAAAAGCTCGACAAAAGAAAAGAATTATTCTCAAAGGAGATCTACCAAGTGCAGCTGAGCCTCCAGCCGGGTGTCGTTTCCACACCAGATGCTACAAATCACAGAAGATTTGTAGCGAAGTAGAGCCGGTGTTGCGGGAAATGGAACCTTTCCATCTCGTTGCCTGCCACTTCCCCGAAAACCTATCCTAAAACCCATCCAAAATCGGGGGTCAGGTCTTGAATTGTGAATTTTGCAGTTCAAAGGTATGATGATGAGTGCGAATTTTCATTTTCCGTTTTTCTTTATTCATTCTTAAAAAGTCAGAAATCAAAACCTCATGCATTAAAATATAGAATAAATCTCCATAGTTTGACTTTAGTGGTTCGGGTTAAATAGAATTATTTTTTACACATACTAAACTAATAGGTCGGAGTGGCGGAATTGGCAGACGCGCTGTCTTGAGGGGGCAGTGCTCCAAGGAGCGTGCGGGTTCAACTCCCGCCTCCGACACCATCCTTAATATACTTTTTAATGCTTCAGTTATATTTTCTTTCTTTAAGTATGTAACAATTGTATCAATATTATGTTAAAATTGGCTCAATTTTACCAAGAGGCAGAAAATGATTTTAAGCCGGGTTTGGTGGGCAATATTTGCTTTGATCATTTTGCTCGTGGAGCTTGTCCACTTCAGCTGGATTATTATCTGGTTTGCCCTTGGTGCAGTCGCAGCTTCTATTCTGTCTTACTTTTACCCGGAAAATATTCTTCTTCAAGTTGAATTGTTTTTATTCGTTTCAATTGTTTCACTTGCTCTTCTTCGTCCTTTGACAGTATTTGTTCTCAAGAGTGCCACCATTCGAACTAATGTCGGAAGAATAATTGGTAAAGAAGAAGTCTGTGTTGAAAAAATTGACAACGCTCGTTCGACAGGTGCCGTAAAACTTTTTTGAACCATGTGGTCTGCTCGTAGTAAAGATGATCAGGTAATTAACCCAGGGGGAAGAGTACGGGTTGTTGATATTCAGGATGCCAGACTTATTGTCGAGCGAGTTGAGTCACATGGAAAGAAGGAGTAAAAATGGAAAAGTATCACCTTGCATTCTACGGAGCAGTTTTTCTGTTTCTTTTAATACTTGTTGGTCAGAAACGTCAAAATTGTTCCCCAGGGTTACGCTGGCGTAATTGAGAGATTAGGGAAATACCATCGGACAGCAGAAGCTGGTGTTGTGGTACTCATGCCACTGCTTGAAAAAATTAGGTACGTGAGTTTAAAAGAACAGGTAGATGAATATAAGCCTCAACCTGTAATTACTGCAGATAATGTGACAGTAACCATCGACGCTATTTTATATTTTCAAATCATTAATTCAGCGCACAGTCTTTATGAAGTAGAAAACTATTTTGTTGCTTTAGAACTATTAACCATGACTACCCTTAGAGATATTATCGGAGAAATGACGTTAGATGAGTGTCTGACAAGCAGGGAAAGGATAAATGCCAGGTTGGGAGGTGTTTTAGACGATGCAACTGGTAAATGGGGCATCAAAGTTACCAGGGTAGAAATCAGAACAATTCAACCTCACGCAGAGATTCAATCGGCAATGGAAAAACAAATCAAAGCCGAGAGGGACAAAAGAGATGCTATTCTCGAGGCAGAAGGAATTAAACAAAGCACGATTCTTAAAGCTGAAGGAGAAAAGAGAGCGCGAGTTCTCGAAGCAGAGGGAGAAAAAGAAGCTGCAATATTGCGAGCTGAAGGAAAAGCGCAGGCGTATAGAAATCTTTTTGGTTCTCTTAAAGTCATTGGAATAGATGATAAAGTTATTGCTATCAGGTATCTTGAAGCTCTCGAAAAAGTAGCAGATGGAAATGCAACAAAGCTTATCTTGCCTGTGGAAGCCTCAGGGATTTTAGGAGCTATTGCAGGTATTGCTGAATCATTTAAGGAAACTAACACATAAAGTTCGTTTGATGGAGAAAAACATAGAAATTTTAGATTTATCAAGCCCTTATCTTTTTTAATTCGTCTGTTTTCCTGTATCTTGTTTAAGTTTGGGAAACGGTGAGCCAGATAATATTTTATAAATTTGACATGTATAGAATTGATTTCACGTCGCGGGAGTATATAGGAGATATGTATGTCAGGTGAATGTTTTCAATTATGGCTGGAGAAGGGTTCATAACCATTAATTACTTAATTATTTTGTTGACACAGATGCTTTTTTGACGAGGTTTATTTAATAAATTAAAATACCTTCTTGCCAGATTAGATTGAATCGGGCGGGTCAAATTCATTTAAGACCCGTCTGTTTTATTTTGTTTTTTACCAGCAACAATTAAAGGAAGGGCGGTGGTGGAATGGATACCTTAGGGCAGCACTATATAGTTGAGGCTTCTGGTTGCAGTCCAGAAATTATCAGTTCGGTGTCTAAGGTCGAGGAGATTATGGTTCGTGCTGCTGAAATTGCAGAGGTTCAGATATGGTCGATTTCCTTCCACCGATTCCAACCTCATGGAGTAAGTGGAGTAGTAGTTATTTCTGAATCACACCTATCTGTGCATACCTGGCCAGAATACGGTTATGTTGCACTTGATATATATACTTGTGGCAAAAATGCTAAACCAGAGGTAGCTGTTGAGACAGCCCTTGAGCTTTTCCAGGCTACAAATGTTCATGTAACTGAGATCAGTCGTGGTCTGGAAGAAGGAGATAATATCTTTTTTCACTCCATTGTTACCTGGGAAGAAGAGATACCGAGAAACGTTGTTCCTAGAAATCTGGATGAAAATGCTGAGAAGAAGGCTAAAGATGCAGTAAGAAATCTTAACAGCAGAAACAAAAAGAACGATTAGCTTAAACGTCCACTGGCTTTTTCACTAGTAAGTGTCTGTGTATTTATTTCTGGAAGGACTTTTAATAGAGCATCAACGACTTCTGGATCGAATTGTTTTCCTGAATTCTTTAAAATTTCATTGATTGCTTCATCGTGAGAAAGCGGTTCACGGAAAGGGCGAGGAGAGATCATAGCAACGTAAGATTCGGCAACACTGATTATTCTGGCACCCGGGTGAATTTTGTCGCCTTTCAATCCCGAAGGATAACCTGTTCCATCGAAGCGTTCTTTGTGTTGACTAACAATAGGGATAATAGTGCTAAAGAAATTCACGTTCTCAAAAATTTTACTGCTCATTGTCGGTATTTTATATATTTCTTCCAGCTCTTCAGGGGAAAGCCTTCTTGGAGTATCATAAATTTCGGTATTTATAAATATCTTTCCAAAATCATGTAAGAGTGATGCATACTGAATTTCTTTTATAGCTTTTTCATTGAATCCCATTTTTCTGGCGATTCTGGTAGCAAGCAACGACACTTTTTTTGAATGTTCTCTGGTGTAAGGACTTAAAGCGTCAATGGCGCTCGAAAGAGATTCAATGGTCTTGTAAGTAACATTCTTTATGTCATTTATGAGCTTTGAGTTATAAAGAACTACTGATATCTCAGGGGCTAATGTGGAGATAATATTAAGTTCGTCATTGGATAGTTTCCTTGAGTTATCGTAGAAAAGGAAAATAATACCAGGAACTCTATCTTTAATTATTAGAGGTATCAATATGACCATCCTTGAGCCTGTGACTTCCATTAATTCAAAAGGTAAATTAAATACTGAAAGAAGTTCTTGCTCCTGTTGTTTATAAAAGACTTTGCATGTTCTAATATTTCTAAGATTTTCAATAATTGCCGGATCCGGGTTTTTAATAAATTTAGAATTGATATGGTCGTAATACTGATTATTTTTTAATCTTGAAGACGCTAATTTAATAGTATTTTTGCTCAAAAGCAGAAGTATCCCCTGGTTGGACCCAGCAATCTCGATGGCTTTTTGCAAAGATATATTAAGAAGCTCTTCTGTATCTTTGAGTGAGGCTGCCGCCTTGTTAAGTGAGGCAAGTGCTGAAATAACCTGGGATTGTCGCTGTTTTGCTTCATAAAAATTGGCTCCATTA
>CALIRS010000111.1 GCA_938042205.1 uncultured bacterium
AAAAGCAGATTAATTGTTTACTCACTTGGCAATTTCGTTTTCAACCCTGGAAATAAAGAAGGAAGATACACCGGATTGCTCCAGATTGAAATTCTACCAACAGAGATTGAAGTGAAAATATATCCTTACTATATTTCAATAAGCGGAGAACCGGTAAAAGCAAACGACTCAAATTATAAAATAGCTACTGATTTCCTAAATTACATTATTCGGAAAAGTAACTTTACGTTGCAGAAAATATCAGGAAGAAACGAGACTTGTTTTTTATCCAGACTACCGCTAGAACGCGCCCTTAAGATAAAAATATATCGTCCACTTCCTCTGCTCCGTGCTCAGTGAAATAGATTTAAATTATATAAATTCAGTCTTTGTGAGGTTTGATGTCCACTACTGGAGTACCATCAACAGCATCAATATTTTTCACCTTTAAAAATCTGCCTTCTCTTCCCAGCAATCGAACAGCGGTCAGGCCAATCGGATTAGGTCTGTGAGGTGAACGTGCTGCAAAAACTCCTCTTAGTCTATCTGAATGGGGAGGCTTAACTTTAAGTAAATCTCGCTTTGCCTGATGAAAATAAAACAGAACATCAAGCATTTCATATTTTTCAATTCCATCTAAAGCTTCTTCATATTCAGGAAAAATTTCAATCGTTGCCTCTTCGTCAGAAAGAGTTCCCCAGCGCGGCGTTTCAGAAATATTTTTATAAGGACTGTGTAAAATGCCAACCGGTATTAAGCTCATTTCATAAAGATTTTTGGAGTCTGTAATTTGCCTTCACCACTTAAGTTTTTAAAAAATTTAGAACTTAAGTCTATTCTTCTTTTTCATTTCTGCGAGACATTTTACTAAAAAATCAGGTTAAAATTCACATTTGGAAGCTCTGAATCAATAATTACCTGATTTTCAATTAAAAAAGAATTTTGTGGCATAGGAGCAGATCTATAAGCCGGGTTCTGTGCCTTTCAGGTTTAGCCATATCACCTGAAAGGTGGCAGCCATCTATCTGAGCCTGATGTTGCCACCAGGCTTTAGCGGCCTACCCGAGAGTCAAGCGCAGCGGGCAGCTGCATCCTCTCCTATTTGGCCTTTCTCCGGGAGGGGTTTACCATGCACCAATCTGTTACCAGATTGGACGGTGGTCTCTTACACCACCTTTTCACCCTTACCCCGCGCTTTCAATTAGAAGTAAGCATTTCTTATCCTTTTTGCAATCTATCTGCTGCAGAATTTTCTTTTAAGGCCTTTCAAGTTTAATGCGGGGCGGTATGTTTTCTGTGGCACTTTCCGTCCGTCACCGGACCCGGGTGTTACCCGGCTCCCTGCCCTGTGGAGCCCGGACTTTCCTCTCCGCCTGTTCTTGCAAGCGAAGCGACTGCCCAATCTGCTCCCTTAATTATTTTATCACCTTAAGGGTGAAGTAGCACCTCCCGATAAATCTCTCCTTCTGCTACTCCTTGATAAACAACCGACCTGCCAGGTCTTTTCTTATTAAATTTTTCAGTCACAGTGGTTGACAGTAACTCATGTTACCTTTAGGATATCTTTTACCAGACGGTGGGCTACTTTCCCTCCCCCAGGGTTGACAGCCAGTTGCGTGGCGAGAACCTTCCGGGGGAGAACCCTAAAAGGAAGAACATTGGAGAGATTATTTGAATCCATAAGAGACTTTGTAAGAAAAGAAGACCCGCTTTTGTGGCTTAGTTTACTTATTGCATCAATTATTTCATTGATATTTTTCTTGTTTATACTCTATTATGTAAAAATCTACTATCCACTGTAAAAATGGCTAAAAGAAATGACCGCCTGATTTCAACCGAAGAACTTTCCCGGCTTTTCAACAAGGACGAAGACGAGCTCTTTGATCTGATTTCTAATGAAAATCTTTCGTTTGTGCAGGTTGAAAACAAAACATTTGTTGATAGAGAAAAAGTTTGTAACTGGATTCTCGACAATAGAATTTCATCTGAGTGTTATCTTTCAGACGGACGCAAAATTATTTTAGAACCAGTAAGATTAATAAAAACAGACGAGAATATTTTTTTCTTTTATATTACTTTTCCAGACACAGAAGAAGGCATCTTCTTTGAGGTTCATCTTTCAAAAGAAGGATTCAGAGAAACCCCAGATCTCATATACGTGTACTCACGCTTAAAAGAAGCAATAACAGAAAAAGAGTCTTTGACCTCAAGCTACGTTGTAATCTCCACTGACCAGGTTACTTTTAGCGAAATAGTTCCCGAGATCGAACTCTGATAATCAAATTTCAACTACCAGGCTTTTTAGTTTTTGTACATCATAAATCTTTACATGGCCCCTTTCGACTTCTGCGATTCCAGATTTCTTGAATCTATTAAGGACTGCTGTGGTAGTTTCCCTGGTTGTAGCTGCCATTCCCCCAAGGTCTTTATGAGTCAATGAAATCGAAAATTCCGCCTGGTTAATTCCCTCCTTCAAAGCGCCGGTTTTTTTAGCCAGTTCAAGTAGAACTTTTGCCAGTCTTCCCTGAACATCAAGAAAAACTACGTCTTCCAGCTTTTTTTGAGTTCTGGCAACTTTCTCACCAAGAAGTCTCACAAACACCTCACAGAGCTCTGGTTTTCGAGTAAGCAAACTGGCAAAGGAACTACAGTCGATAGAAGAGACAAGACTTTTCTCGACGGCTTCCGCATAAGCTGCACTTCCACTTTCCACGTGAGGAATGCTACCGAATATATCTCCAGCTGCAAGGATTTCCATAGCTAACTCTCTTCCACCTTCGGAGAGAGCACTAATCTTTACCATTCCCTCCCGAATAAAAAATATTCTATTTTGTCCCTTAACTGTCGAGAGCGATTTACCATGGATGAAGGACTTTCAGAAGCGGTCAAAGAAGTCTT
>CALIRS010000112.1 GCA_938042205.1 uncultured bacterium
ATCAAAGAGAAAACCATCATCAGGAAGTTTAAGAATCATTCCCCTTGGTGGTCTTGGAGAAATTGGAAAAAATATGATGGTTTTAGAGACTTCTAAGGAAATGATTCTTATTGATGCTGGTTTAATGTTTCCCCTCGAAGAAATGCCCGGAGTCGACCTTGTCCTCCCTGATTATACATATGTACTTGAAAATCATAAAAAGCTTAAAGGAATCATACTCACCCACGGTCACGAAGACCATATAGGAGCTCTACCTTATCTTTTGAGAGAAATAAAAGCCCCTGTTTATGGAAGCCGACTTACGCTGGGATTGGTTAAAGAAAAACTCGAAGAGTTAGGTGTCAAAGCTGATCTTCGCCTCATTAATGAGAGAAGTAAAGTTAAACTGGGTGTCTTTAAAATAGAATTTATACCCCAAATTCACAGTATCCCGGATGGTATGGCTTTGATTATAAGGACACCATGGGGAAACATCTTTCATTCAGGTGATTTTAAATTTGACCACACTCCTGTTCTGGGTCAGAGAGTCTACTACGAAAGGTTTTCAGAAGTTGCAGAAGAAGGAGTACTTATTATGCTTTCTGATAGCACTAATTCTGAAGTTACCGGTTTCACTCCATCTGAGCGTGTCGTGGCTCAAAGGCTAAAGGAAATCTTTTCGCGCGCCAGCGGAAAACTGGTAATTGCATCTTTTGCCTCACATATCTACCGCATCCAGCAAATTATCGATGCTGCTCGAAGCGTCAACCGCTATGTAGCAATTTCCGGAAGATCGATGCGTCAATCAATTAAGGTTTCTCTGGAGACAGGACATCTCACAATTCCCGATGGTATTATTGTCGACATTTATGACATAAAAAAACTTCCGCGAAATAAAACGTGTATTCTCTGCACCGGTTCTCAGGGTGAACCACTATCAGCTCTTTCCCTGATTGCTTCTCGTGAGCATAAGCACATCCAGATTGAAGAAGGAGATACTGTAATCATTTCGGCTCATCCAATACCCGGAAATGAGCGCTCAGTATCCCTGATTATTGACAGACTGCTAAGAAATGGTGCTCGGGTTGTTTATGAAAGAGCTGACAACGTTCATGTTAGCGGTCATGCTTCCCAAGAAGAGCTCAAACTGATGATCAATCTAATTAGACCAAAATATTTTGTACCAATCCATGGAGAATATCACCATTTAAAAAAGCACTCTGACATAGCTGAAGAGGCAGGTATACCTGCGAAAAACATCTTTGTTCTTGAAAATGGGGATATCTTAGAAACAAATGGGTCTTCTCTGAAGAAAGCAGGACGTGTAAATGCAGGCATGATTTATGTTGACGGGCTAGGCATAGGTGATATTAAAGATGTCGTTTTAAGAGACCGTAGGCATTTAGCCCAGGATGGCATTCTTATAGTGGTAGTTGCAATTAACCAGCTAACCGGGGAGATCGTTCAGGGTCCAGATATTATCAGTCGCGGTGTGACATATAAGGAAAAGGAGCTTCATACCGAAGGCAAGGAGCGAGTGATAAAGAAAATTGAAAGGGTAACTCACGAAGAAGAAATTACTGACTGGAATGTTATCAAAAACGATATTAAAAACACCCTTTCAAGTTTTATTTACGAAAAGACACGCCGCCGACCAATGATTTTACCAATAGTACTTGAAGTTTAAAGCGTTTTATCAAATTTGAACAGAAACCTTATAAGGCTGAAGGCAAAAAGCCCTTCGACCAGCTTATACGCCCTTTTGTTAGATTTTTTACGAAACATATCTTACAAATTATCTACTTTTACCCCCTCTACAATAAGACCACAAGTGAAACAGCTATCGCTAACAAGTGATTGCAAAGAGCTCAGGAAACACTTTGCCTAATTGAAGAACTTCATGTTGAAGGATTAAATTTGACCACATTCTCATTCCAACTGCTGTTTATGTTAACGCTCAAGATTCGCTTGCATATGCTAATTGTTTAGTGAGAGGTTTGACCAGCTAAAACAGGTTGTGCTTATCAGTAGCAATCCCGAATTCAGAAGATTCGAAAGCTTTATTAATATAGAATGGTTAACAAATAAAGAATTATAATCTTTGAGACAATAAAAATTTATCGTTTCATTTTGCCAGCTCTTTTAAGAATTCAGTTAGCATAACAGATATCTAGAATGTAACACGATCGAGAAATGGATAAGTCTATAACTAAAGTCCAGTGCTTCTGGCACAATTTGCTCGACTACCTGTTGCCTCTTTGGAAGTTTTCAATCATAATCTAAGAAGATACTTGCTAAACGATGAAGAGAATGAAGCTAAAAGCGAAGCAGTGGAGGTAGACAGGTGAGTTTTATACAGGCAGTTCTTCTGGGAACTCTTCAAGGGCTAACAGAGTTTCTCCCGGTTTCGAGTTCCGGTCATCTTGTAATATTCTCGTCACTCATTTCGTCTACAACAGCGCCTCTTTATTTTGATGTGTCTGTTCATGCTGGTTCATAATTAGCTCTGATTGCTTACTTTCGAAATGAAATTGGTCAAATTCTAAAAAGCCTCTTCAGGTTAGTAAAAACGTTTAAAGTCTCTACAGAAACCGACAGGTTATTAGTATGTTTGCTGGTTGCCACTTTCCCTGTAGTGATAGCTGGATTCTTTTTTAATGAAAGCATCGAAAAGCTTTTTACAAGCCCGAAAATTGCCGTAAGAATGCTCTTTGTAACCGCTCTTCTATTGGTAGCTGCAGAATATTTTTCAAAAAAAAGAAAAGAAATAAGAACCATGAACCTTGCAAAAGCTTTCTTTATCGGGATTTTCCAGGCACTAGCTCTAATTCCAGGAATCTCAAGATCAGGAGCAACTATTTCTGCCGGAATGACCGTTGGTCTTTCGAGAGAAAATTCTGCCAGATTTTCGTTTTTACTAGCAATACCTGCTCTTACTGGCGCCTTTATATTTAAAACTATTGAGGCAATTAAAGTTCGACCGGACTGGACCGTTTCTTTAGCTGGCATTATGATTTCCTTTTTGGTCAGCTTCTTTGCTATAGTGATCCTTATAAATTTCGTCAGAAAACATTCCCTGACAATTTTCGCTCTTTATTGTTTTTTACTCGCCATACTCGGCTTATTTGTGGTAGGTTAAAATGACAGGAGTAAAAAAAGGTAAGAAAGTCAAACTCAGCCGAAAAAGTTCTGGCATTCAGGAGCTTGAAATATACGATGATTTAGTTGCTATTATCTTAATCGCAATTTCACTTATCTTGGGCCTTTCTCTTATTAACCCGTTGTCTTCGGGTCTCTTTGGAAAAGTTG
>CALIRS010000113.1 GCA_938042205.1 uncultured bacterium
GTGGAACCAGAGGTATACAGAATAAACAATGGATCCTCAGCACTCATAGGTTCGCAGGGACAATCTTTATCAAGACTATCTTTCATTTTTGAATAACTTTTATCTATCTCAGGATTCCAATTGATAGAGTTCCCAGTATTAGTGACCACTAGGCAGTATCTTATTGAGGGGCAGTGGGCAATGGCTTCGTCTACGCTGTTTTTGAGAGGTATAGATTTACCTCCACGGACAGCTTCATCAGCTGTAATAACAACATCACACTCAGCATCTAAAATCCTGTCCTTCAAGGATTCTGCAGAAAATCCTCCAAAAACAACCGAGTGAATAGCCCCAATTCTTGCACAAGCTAGCATCGCAAATGCTGCTTCAGGGATCATGGGCATGTAAATGCAAACTCTAGAGCCTTTTTTTACTTCAAGATTTTTTAATGCATTAGCAAATAAGCAGACTTCTTCGTGCAGTTCTCTAAAGGTATAGGATTTGCTTTGGTTGCCATCATCGCTTTCCCAGATGATTGCTACTTGATCTCCTTTAGTAGCCAAATGGCGATCCACACAATTATGACAAGCATTTAACAGACCATCTTCAAACCACTTAGCTTCTGCAAACTCGTTATTATGGACCGTTGTAAAAGATTGAAACCATTCTAAATCCAGGGCCTCATTTTTAAAAAAACTTATCGGATCCTTGATGGAGGCTTGGTATTTCTTTTCGTAGTCCTCCCAGTTTTCAAAATGAGGATTACTATTTTTTTGAGGTGGTTGGTAGACCTTTTCGGTCATGCTACAGAATGCTTGGTTGGGGGTTGAGGAAATTCTTACCCTTGGGATTAGACATAATATTATCCACCAACATCTCATAGTCACTTTCACTATCGTGGAGGTTTATGCTGGCTGCATTTACTATCAGCAAGGGCGCGCTTTCGTAGTAAAGAAAAAACTTAGAATAGGCTTCATTGAGTTTTTCTAGATAGTCTGCAGTTAAATATTTCTCATTTGGATTTCCGCGTCGGTTAATACGATCGAGCAATACATCTACAGGAGCTTGCAAGTAGATGACTAGATCAGGTGTTGGCGCATCGATGGTTAGGTGGTCATAAACTTTATCGTAAAGCTGCATTTCCTCCTTTGATAAGTTCACTTCAGCAAATAATCTATCCTTTTCAATTACAAAATCAGCAACTCGAACAGGCTCAAAAAGACTGCGTTGCTTCAGATCTTGAATTTGTTGCATTCTTTGAAATAAAAAGAACAGCTGAGCGGCTAGGGCAGATTGACCTGGGTTTTTGTAAAAACTTTCAAGAAAAGGGTTTTCAGAGGGCTGTTCTAATAAAACATCATAGTTAAATGTTTCGGCTAGCTTATTGGCAAGAGTAGTCTTGCCCACACCAATGGGTCCCTCGACAGCAATATATTTAGGAAGTGGAGCTTCTTGAATAGCTAATTTCATTTCTATATGAAGAAAGGTTAGCGTATCTCTTCAGAGAATCCAAACTTTTTATAGTTGGTTCCTTTTCTCTTTTCATAAAGCTTTTCTAGCATCTGGGCTTTTTGCGCTCTTGAGCAATTTTGAAATTTAAACCACCACTCGGTCAGGCCGTCATTTTTAGGAATACATTGCTCTCTGAGCAGCAATAAATCAAACGCAGCCCTAAATCTAGGGTGGGCAACCAGTTTTAAAGGTTGCTTACCTAACCTGCTTTGAAGCTTAATCTGTAAAGTCCAAATGTCTTTGATGTATCCATAAAATCTTCTCGGTACAGCAGTGAGAGCCATTTGATGGCCGATGCAAAAATCCATATTTCGATAAAATTTCTTTAAATTAATTTCTTCATTATCACTTGAAAGCTTCGCTAGCTTTGGCCACAGCATGGCAGCAATGAGAAAGCCAGCGGTAACGGATTGATTATTTTTAACTCTTTCATCTGTATTTTCTAAAGAGCACATGATCATTTCTCTTTGAAAGGATTGATGCTCACCAGTCTTGGATGAAATCAAAAACTTACTCAAACCAAACTCATCCAATTTTAAGTAATTATCTTTGGCTTTACCTTGCAAAAAAAGCTTATTGAATTCATCAAACATTCTGGCAGTTGATACAGAATTCAGTAGCTGACCTTTTTGATAGATTGCTTCTTTCACTTCTTTATCAATTTTGAATCCCAGCTTAGTTGCAAATCTAATCGCTCGCAGACTTCTAACCGGATCTTCTTCAAATCTTCTCAGCGGGTTGCCAATAGAAACCAATATCTTATCTCTTGCATGCTCAACCCCATGATGGGGATCAAATAGCACATTATTAATTGGATTGAAGTAGAGGGCATTCACGGTGAAGTCTCTTCTTTGGCAATCCTCTTCAATGCTGCCCCAAGAATTATCTCTTACAATTTTTCCTTGTGGGTCTTTTAGGATTTCTTGATCTTCATCTTCCATGCTTACTTTAGAAGATCTAAAAGTCGATACCTCAATAATTTTTTGTCTTTGAAAGACATGCACCAATTTAAAGCGTTTACCAATGATTCTTGAAGCTTTAAATATTTTCCTTATCTGTTCAGGAGTAGCATCGGTTGCGATATCAAAATCCTTTGGACTCAAATTTACGAGCGCATCACGAACACATCCCCCAACCAAAAATGCCTGAAAACGATGCTGTTCTAGAGTTTTAAGAATATCAAGAGCAAGGGAGTCGGTCTTGATGTTCCTAAGAGAATTAGGAGGTTTTTTAGTTAAATGAGATTTAATCAAGCGGTGGTTTTTGCCTCAAAGCAATTGATTAGCATTACCAACCAAATTGTTTTTCTTTAATTTCATCCAAGGTTTTACAATCGATGCAATGGGTTGCGGTTGGCCTTGCTTCCAATCTTTTCACACCAATTTCAATACCGCAGGCATGGCAATAACCATAATCATCTTGTTTGATTTGTTCAAGTGAGACAGCAATTTTATTAATCAGTTTTCTTTCTCTATCT
>CALIRS010000114.1 GCA_938042205.1 uncultured bacterium
TGATTTTAAGTGACGTTAATACTCTTATCCGAATGGTAAAAAACCTTGAAGGATTAGCATATGATTTAAAAGTGTTGTGTTTCCATTTAATTTTTCTCAATAAGTATAGGAAAATTAGAAACTCTTTTTCTCGCGAGTCGGAGAAAGTGATTAAAGAACTCTTGGATTTAAGGATTAAAGGGGTATTGGATTGGGATGAATTTCATGGTTGTATTTATCTCTTGGGATATTCAGTTTCAAATAGTAACCTATTAAATTATAGAATTCATAAAGATGAGATCGTTATATCACATTCGCCATTAGAATCAAACATGCTACTAGAGAAAGAACATGACTCAGGTAGTTTTTTAGACAAAAATTTTGGTGCTAATTGGCGTTTGCACTTTTCAGAAAACGAGCTTAATTCTCCGGATTTTGAATTTTGGATTAAATGTGCATCAGGATGGTTGACCGTAGGCGAGTTGTCTCAAGTATATTTACGTAACAGTTCATCAGAGCTAAATCTTCATGGAGTCATTTCCGAGTATGAAAGGGTTAAAAAAGGTGGAGAGGTCAATTTATCTAAGATTTCTCGGCAGGTTGAAAAATACGGCCCTACCTTTTTTGAAAGTGTGAACATTTGGAATAGGTTAGGCCATGTTAGATGATTTGTATGGGAGGCTTTGTAACCTTCGTAAACAAAACGATTATTTGGGTCTTGTCTTCGACGAGATTAGTGTTGTATTGAGAGATTTTGAGGCTATATCTGTTAGAGAAATCCATGCTTACGCTTTTACGAGCAAAAATTCAGAGAGTCAAAAAGTCCTAGAAGATATTTACCAGTACTTTGAATTGTTACTTGAAAAAGGATTAGAACCTCTCAGCTCTTTAAATTTGCTAGGAGGCTTTATTAACAATCAATCTTTGCAAATATTTCATCGAAGTCTCAATGAAGCGTCGAATAGCGTGTTAACAGTAGAGAACTGGGACGACGTACTTTTTGTGATTTTGCTTAAGGTCTTAGCCAAAAGTAAAGACGAAGGAAGCATACAATCAGAACTAGAGTTCAAAAATTTGAAAGATGCAGTGATTAAGCAGGTCTTGTCTCTGTTTCAAAGAAGATTGTTGACTTTTGGATTAGACTCTAACTTTACGGTTAGAGTAATGTCAGATAATCGGTACCGTGAGTATCGCGGACACCTTATTCCCCTTCTTGTTGCGTTATAAGAACATATTCTTCATCTGATATCAAGCCTGTATGATTCAGTGCTTTGAAGTATAAATCTTCGTATTTACTAACATTGAGATGAAAATCTTCCAACAGATGTTGAAAGGTAAATTTTTTAAAATTGAAGCAAGAGATGATTACGTTGTCTCCTTCAGGTCCTAAATCTTGTGAAATTTGTAGGATAGTATCAAAAGCTATAAGACAATCCTCGATATAGCCTATTGGTCCATGTACGTCTTCAGGGAAAATATCATCTCCTATTAAGAAGTAGCCCAAGCAAATGAAGCATTTTGCTCGGTAAGGAGCAGAAATTTCATCCCGTTTAATTAATCTTGTTAGCCCTTCATAAATTTCTCCTGCACACTGTACTATGGGAGGTAGACTTGTGTCCTGGGTTTCATGCTTTAGTCTAGTAATGAATTCACTGTGGTCTTCAATCATAATTGTAGAAACTGGATAGAATTAGGCATTTATGTGGAACAAGATTCCTATGATTACGATGGAAAGTTACTAAATGAATCCGAAACTATTACGTCAATGTTTTTTGGCAAAAGAATTCTGTAGCAATTGGAAGTCCTCTTGATTGGTGTTAATATGAATTGAAAAATTCTCTTCTGCAACCCTCTCGAGGATTGCAAATTTTCGGATTTTACGAGAAATATGTCATCAATGAAAGTCGTAGAGTTATTTGCTGGTGTTGGAGGCTTTCGCCTTGGTCTTCAAGCTGTTCCTGGGGAAACGTTTAATGTAGTGTTGAGTAATCAATGGGAGCCGAGCACCAAAAAAAGACAACACGCAAATGAAGTTTATGAGGCTCGCTTCCCTTCTTCGAGGCATAATGGAGATAATATCGAAAATATGGTCGTGGATGAAATTCCCGAACATGACCTCTTGGTGGGCGGGTTTCCTTGTCAAGATTATTCTGTAGCCACAAGCTTAAAGAACTCGGCTGGCCTGTATGGGAGGAAAGGAGTTCTTTGGTGGCAAATTGAAAGAATACTTCGTGAAAAAGGTGATTCAGCGCCAAGTTATTTAATGCTAGAGAATGTGGATAGGTTATTGAAATCACCTGCAGATCAAAGAGGGCGTGATTTTGCCGTAATGTTGACTTCATTGAACAAGCTAGGGTATGCAGTTGAATGGCGTGTGGTAAATGCTGCTGACTATGGTTTTGTGCAAAAACGTCGCAGAGTATTCATTTTTGCGTATCGAAAAGGCACTGGGCTATATCAAAATTTAATGGATAGCGGTTTAGAAAGGTGGATGCGCATTGATGGATTGTTTCAAGAGGCCTTTCCGGCTGAATTTCTTAATGCAGGACTTGAGGAACCACAAATCATTAAATATTCAGATATAGAAAAAGTATCTCAGGAGTTCAATAAAGGGGCTCGACGTAC
>CALIRS010000115.1 GCA_938042205.1 uncultured bacterium
CGGTCGCACGGGACCCTTCAGATGCATTGCTACAAGTGCAACGATTGCAGGTGGAGAAAGTGATAAACCACTCGTAGCAAAGTTCGCCAGCGACTTATTTGGAGAGAATTTTCTGAAAGAAGATATGATTTTAGGAGAAACAGAGCCAATTCCTGTTTTGGGCACAATAGATTTCTTGCCGGATGACTACCCAGCAATACGAAATGCACTTGTATCAGGTTCTAATCAAAATTTATTAGAAATTGCTCATCGCTATACACTGACTATTCCTGAAGATCTGGATGTAGCTAAAGGTGTCGGTTACCTTCTTCAACATGACCGCCGTTCAACCAGGCTTCGACAAGTTATTACAACACAGTCTAAAGAGGTTGCTGAACTTGCTGATGAAATATTCTCAGATTTGCCCAAAGAAAAACGAATTAAAGCTTTATCCGAACTCGTTGACTTGTTAATAAAGGCTAAGGATCCTTCATCAAACTCACCACTCCTTTCTGCACGATACCATCTATTTCTCCGTTCACTTGAAGGTGCCTTTATTTCTTACAATCCTCACAAGCGTCTATTCCTTGAACGGCGTAGCCAAGATGAAAATGGTGCTGTATTTGAAATTGCCCTCTGCCGGGAATGTGGTCAACACTACCTTGTTGGCAGGCTTACCGGCGATAGGCTCCAAGAGGCTATACGGGACCCAGGTCACCCAGATTTTGGAGCAACATTCTTTCGCCCTATTAAAGTTGAGTCTGAGGAAAGCGATGAAGAAGATACCGGAGCCAAAAGGAAAATATTCAAACTTTGCACCGTGTGTGGCGCGATGGTGCAGGACAATCAGAGAAATAACGAATTGAGTTGTGACCACATAAACACAATCTTTGTTGAGCAACAAGAAGGTGCAGAAGAAAGAGAGGATCAGGTTCCAAAGTGTGGTGCGTGCGGATATAGCGCACCAGATCCTGTACGGGAGGTAATTCATGGCACCGACGGTCCTCATGCTGTAATTGCTACTACACTATATCAAAATCTTCCGAAAGATAGAAGGAAGGTGCTTGCCTTTGCAGATGGCCGTCAGGAAGCCGCCTTCTTTGCATGGTACCTTGAAAACTCATATGAAGACATTCTCAATCGGAATCTGATTCTTAAGGCTGTAAATAAATTAAAGCCACATACAAACGAGGGAATTTCTCTGCGCGAACTGGCGACTGAACTGCGCAATATTTACCGTGAAGACAATCTCTTTCCACCTGCGATGGGGGATCTCGAACTTCGACAAAAGGCTTGGCTTAGTCTCTATCGTGAGTTTCTCACAGATGAGCCGAGAATTTCTCTTGACGGTGTCGGGCTTCTCAGGTGGTATATCAAGTGGCCAGAAAATTTTAAGATCCCAGACATCCTCTTTTCTCCTCCTTGGTCTTTGAACGAACAGGAAGCACGAGGCCTGATTTTTATTCTCCTGAACTTTATGAGAGAAGATAAAGCAGTGGAGTTGCGGACAGCTGACGATGTTTCCTTAAATTGGAACGATCTTAATATTCAGGCATCTCAGATGCGTGTCCGAATAGGTCCTCCTCGAACACAAAGGGGAGTCCGAAGTTGGGATGGTAAAACCGGTAAGAGGGTTCAGTTTCTCAGTAAAGTCCTAATCAAAAAAGGTGTGCCGAAAGAAAAAGCTGTAAAGAAGTCAGTAGAAGTTCTTCGTGCTATCTGGGAAGCATTCAGAGAAAGTGATGATTCACTTGCATCACAGGACCGGTTTTTACTCTCTGTTAACGATGCCCGCAGGTTGAATCCAGATTGGTGGAGGGCTTTCCCAATTTTAGATGAAGATATTATTTTCCAGTGTGATACCTGTGCACGCCTCCAAACCGTTTCTGTAGGAGGAGTTTGCATACGCCATAAATGTTCAGGCAGTGTTCAAAAAATCAAACGAAAAGAATTAGAGGCGAACCATTATCGGTTGCTTTACGAAGATAATCTGCCGGGAGTATTAAGAGTGGAGGAACACACGGCACAGATTGACAAAGAGAAGGCAAGAGAATTCCAAAGGGAATTTAAAACGGGAAGAATCCCCATTCTAAGTTCGTCTACTACCTTTGAATTAGGGGTTGACCTTGGTGACTTAGATATCATTTTCTTGCGTAATGTCCCACCAGAGACATTTAACTATGCTCAGCGAGTGGGACGATCTGGAAGGCGTAGCGAGTTTCCAGGATTTGCGATTACCTTTTGTCGCCGTAATCCCCATGACTTATACCACTTTGCTGAACCAGATAATCGAATTCTTAAAGGAACTATTCGCCCCCCAGTAGTTAGCTTGAAAAATGAGAAGATTATCCTCCGACACATAGTTGCCACAGTTCTTTCTTCCTTTTTCAGGAATTTTCCTGACCGATTTAAGAGCGTTGAAAGTTTATTTGAAGATCTTGAAAATCCTTCGGGAGTCAGTGCTCTCTCTGACTTTCTACAAAAACATAAGGACAAACTGGAAACCTCATTGATGGATATTGTGCCAACAGAGGTCGTGGATAAGATTGGACTAAATAATGGTCAATGGATTGAGAATATTGTTGGAACTGAGAGTAGATTTGCACTTGCCGAGGCAGAGGTTTCAAGCGATTTTAAGACTGTGAAAAAACTCCAACGCGATTTCGCCGATAGAGAAAATTACTCCAGCGCTAAGTGGGCAAAGCTAAGGGCAGAAACTATTGCTAGCGAAGATGCCCTATCTTTTCTCTCACGAAAAGCTATAATCCCGAAATATGGATTCCCGGTAGATGTGGTAGAATTAGACCCTCATAGAACACAGCAAACCTCAGAATCTCTTGAAGTCCTTCTTCAAAGAGACCTTTCTATTGCTATCGCAGAATTTGCCCCAACAAGCAAATTGGTTGCCAATAAGAAAGAATGGATTTCATATGGACTCAAGAAAGTAGCGGAGAAAGAATGGCCGCGAAAGTTCTATCGCAGGTGTCCCCAGCATAACTTGTTCATTTCTTGGATTCCGGGGCAAATAGTGCCTTCAGAAAAGTGCTGCAATTCTGCTATAGAGGGAATTTATCTTATTCCGCAATTTGGATTCATGACAAATCGTGAGAGACCTAAAAAACCAAAAGGACGCACACCACGAATCTTTACTACTCGGCCTTATTTTATAGGACATTTAATCAAACCAAATCTTGGTGAACTTGATTTTGGGCCAATTCGACTCACAAAAGCTTCTCCAGGTTTGATGGTCATTCTATGTGAAGGACGGAGAGGTGGAGGTTTCTATATCTGCGGTGAATGCGGGGCTGGATTTCGCGAGAGAAAAGGTTCGCATGAAAACCCTTATGGTGAAAACTGTTCTGGCACTCTTGAGCGAGTTTCTCTTGGGCATGAATTTATCACCGATGTCCTTCAGATTCGGTTTCTCTTACCCCAAGGCAATACCGAGAGTATATGGTTCGGA
This sequence comes from uncultured bacterium, assembly GCA_938042205.1. Lineage (GTDB taxonomy): Bacteria > Actinomycetota > Aquicultoria > SKW223 > SKW223 > CALIRS01. The sequence goes on from CALIRS010000115.1 coordinate 3,443, forward strand.
TACTCTCTTGCCTATGCTTTGGTCGAGGGAGCTGCTGAGGTTCTGGAAGTCCCCTCAACCGACTTAAGCGCAACAGTAGCCTATGAAAGTGAGAGTTTAATCCCTCCTCTTATTATCTACGACAATGTACCAGGAGGTGCAGGACTTGTTGCTCGCCTCGAAGATAAAGAGGTACTCCACGCTTGTATAAAAGCCGCACTTGATAGGGTCATTGGTAGGTGTGGGTGTGGTGAGAATGATAGTTGTTACGGGTGTCTTCGAAGTTACCGAAATCAGTTTGCACATCAGCACTTGAAGCGTGGGCTAGTCTTCCACTATTTAGAGAGAATCTTGAAAGAATGGAAGGAATGAAAATATTACTTTTGAACATTCGCCACCGCATCGCCTAACGCATCATAAAAGGTTCGTGTCTTGCGGCACTCACACAAATTTTGCCTTAGGTAGAACTTCTTTTATGCTGGGAACGTTAGCGGCAATGCCTGAATGATTCTAAAATGTAAGGAGATGGTCAAATGGATAAATTAGTGCATGTTAAAGCAACGCCAATTGTTTTGAAAAATCATCCTGAGTATGATGAACAGTGGCTAAAAAAGGTAATTATGGAGGATCCATCCATCTTAGGTCTTGGTGACTTAATTGTTAAGGATGTTGAGCGAATACAGCCAAAAGCAGGAAGACTTGATTTACTTCTATATGATCCTGAAAATGAGAAACGATACGAAATAGAAATAATGTTAGGTAGAATCGATGAAAGTCACATAATAAGAGTAATTGAATACTGGGATATTGAGCGAAAGCGTTTTCCGAACTATGAACATTGTGCTGTTGTAATTGCAGAAGATATAACAACTCGGTTTTTAAATATTATATCTTTATTCAATAATACAATTCCTATAATAGCAATACAACTCAATGCCCTTAAGGTTGGAGATCAACTCATTTTGAATTTCACAAAAATCTTGGATGAAGTAACCATCGGAGAGGAGGAGGAAGAAGTCATTGAAAAAGCGGATAGAAGCTATTGGGAAAACAAGGGATCTCATGAATCGGTAAAATTAGTTGATGATTGTATCATTAAAGAGTTCGATCCGGGCTATTCTCTCAGTTACAACAAACATTATATTGGTCTACAAAAACGTGGTCGCCCAAACAATTTTGTTGTGTTTAGAGCAAAGAAAAAATTTGTGAGAGCTGAAGTGCGTTTAACTGATATGGACTTGTACAAAAATATACTGGAAGAAAAGGACATCGAAATTATATCGCTTGAGAAAAGAACTGGTAGAATAAAATTCAGAATAACAAAAGTAGATATTGATAATAGTCGTGACACATTGAAGCAAATTTTTGAGACTGCATATAAGGAGTGGAGTGAATCGTAATGCAGACACAATCGCTCACAAAGCATAAAAGGTTTATCCTTCGGGTTTACCCCAAATTCTGTCTCCTGCGGAACATCTTTTATGCTGTTGACGTAATACGCAATTGGTTTGTTGC
>CALIRS010000116.1 GCA_938042205.1 uncultured bacterium
CGAAGGTTTATTGACTAACAGTATAGGTACCGTTCAAATAGATAAAATCGGTTTTAAGAATGGCGGTGTTTTCGACTGGGAAATTACCGATTTCACAGGGAACAATTCAGATGGATCGGATTGGGATGTTTTAAAATTTGATACACTAGATTTCTCAGAATCTGATTCATTTGATATTAATCTTTACAGTCTCGCCTCTGATGGAAGTGCTGGAGCAGTTACCGTCAATGGCTCTAGCCACTTATACAGTACAAAGACTGGAACATCTGGATTTCTTTTCATGCAACATTCTGGAACGGGGGCGGGATGGAATAATGCCCCAGGATCAGCAAGAGTCGTCAATGGCTTTAGCATCAACAGCGATAACTGGGCAGGAGCGAATAATTTTTACTACGGAGACTGGAGCGTATGGTATGAGAGCGGAGGTTTTTATCTCCAATATTCTGCAGTTCCTGAGCCATCTACTTATTTCATGGTCACAGGTCTGCTTTTCCTCCCTGGACTCAATTTTATTCGCAGATTCCGAAAGAAAAACGCAGCTAATGGTGTTGTCGAGGATTCTACCGAGTCCACCTTGTAGAAAATTTCTCAAGTTTCCTCGAGCTTAACCAAATCCTCTAGGCTTGAGAAATACTCAGATAGTTTGGCAGGTTTATCGCTGGTTTCGATAATGTCTTTGAAAACTTCTTTTTTCTCCTTTTGTAGTAGTCTAACTTTCTCCTCAATAGTTCCCTTGGCAATAAAACGATAGATGAAAACTGGTTTAGCTCTTCCAATTCGATGAGCTCGGTCTATAGCTTGTTCCTCAACCGCAGGATTCCACCATGGATCCATCAGGAAAACATAATCGGCTGCTGTAAGTGTTACTCCGAGACCGGCAGCTTTAAGAGAAGCGAGCATAACGGATGATTCTTTTGCTTCCTGGAATAATTTTACAGGTTGATTCCTATCGCGTGTACTTCCAGTTAGTTTGAAAGTTTTCAAATCTGGAATTTCGGATTTAAGACTTTTTTCTATAATTGATAGGTAACCAGTGAATTGGCTGAAAATTATGGCTTTTGAACCGTTCGTTTTCAAATCCTGAAGTTTTTGGAATAGTATAGTTTCCTTTGCTCCGGGTTCTGAAATGTTTATTGGATTGGGAAGGAGTCGAACATCGCAACAGCATTGTCTGAGTCTTGTAAGCAGAGAAAAAACATGAGTTGGAGAATTTTTAACAGCTTCCTTCAGATCAGAGCCATAATCTAAAAGTCCTTTCTCTGCCAGTGATTTGTAAGTTTTTAATTGTTCCTGATTTAATATGCAGGGAATTTCTGTCTCAATTTTGGGTGGCAGTTCTTTAGCGACCTCCTGTTTTAACCTGCGAATCACGAAAGGTGAGGTTTGTCTCTTTAAAACTCTATGAGTTTGTAGTGAATCCTTGATTAATTCTTTTTCCAGTTCTTTTTTTCCCCCCAATAGCCCGGGCATCAAAAACCTGAAAATCGTCCATATATCAATCGGAGAGTTTTCGATTGGAGTACCGGAAAGAGCGAGTCGATATTTGGCATTAATCGCCAGGCAAGCTTGGGTAACTTTTGCCTGAGGGTTTTTGATCATCTGGGCTTCATCGAGTATCACATATCTGAATTTGTTTTTATCCAGTAACGATCGGTGACGTCGAATTTGGGTGTAACTGGCAATCCATACACATTCATTTCTAGCAGAGTTGAATTTATTACCCTGTTTTAGAACTTCTAAACAGATGTCTGGAAAATGGGTTTTAACCTCCTGTATCCAAACTGGAACAACAGAGGCAGGGCAAACGACTAAGTCTGGTAAATTCATTTTCGTCGTAGATTTAAGAAGCGCAAGAGCTTGCATGGTCTTACCAAGTCCCATTTCGTCTGCAAGCAAGCCATGGCAACCCAGTTGGTTAAGCCATCTTAACTGTGAAACGGCACTTGCTTGATAATCTCTCAAAAATGCTAGTTTGTTTTTGAGATTAGATGGTTTCTTTTTGCGAACTGAAGCCTGCCATTTCTCTAATTTACCATCAGGCCTTGTATTAAGATGTTTTCTGGCAAACAGTGAAAACAGCATATATCTGGGCCATGTGACCTTCGCATTTCGTCCTCTATTTTGTTTCCACCATACAAAATCTTCGACTTGCTCTCGATTTAAACGAACTAGCCCTTGCTTATGTAAAAATGTGGTTTTCAGACCTAATTTACTAATTTTCTGAGAGAAATTCTTTGATAATTTTTTATTTCCTAGTCGAAATTTATCTTCTAGGAACATGTTTTCTTTATGAATGCTTTTGGCTTCAATTTCCCAGTCAATTTCCTGACCACCTCGCTTAATCAAGTTAGCTTCGCCAATGTATTGAATGTCGAATGATTCTTCCCAAAAAGATAACCTATCTGCAGCAAATCTTTCCACTTTTTCCCATTTTGAGAGTAAAAAATCGCCATTTTCTTTCCTAAAAGTAAAACCAGCTTCAACAGATTCTCTTGTAAAGTGAATCAAGCAAGAGCCGTCAAAATTTTTCTCCCAAATTGTTTTTTGTGAATCATAAACTGGATTTTTTTGTCCATCGTTTGTTCTCCAAAATGGAGTCGCTTTGAGACCTTGTTTTCCTGAAATTGAGAGTTCTATAATCAATTTTCTATCTGTTTTTCTACATTCACTATCAACAGAATTCTTCTCATTTTCTTTAAGTTCAATGGAGTTGTTTTCTTTACTTGAAAAATCATTTCCATCGATAGTCTCCAGAATTGGGTTGTCCTCATGTATCTCTGCTATAAGTTCCTCCAACTCATAGAGTCCTGCTACTGCGATTGCCCTTCCAAACTGCTCGTCATCCAAAGAGGTCCTGAATGCTAGTCTATTCCCATTCCATTCCATTACAGAGTAAGACTCTTTTCGGTTTTCTTTTCGGCTTAGAATGATTTGTTCGTGACTGACATCAATTCCGCTTATTTTACCTTTTCGGTAAAGCGTTCTTCCAGCCAGCAGTACGTTTTTATTAAATTGTTTTTCCCAATTATACTCACATAGCTTTTTGAACCATGTTTCAACTGATTCCTGGGTGAAAGAACGGGAAGGACCGTTTGAAATCATGCCTTACTGTATGGATACATTACTTTGAAAGTAACTTTTAGAATTTTCTTTGTGCAAGTTAAAATAGAGAATGATTGGTCTATTTTGTTTAAAATGAAGATTGAACTATTTTGAATCGATGACCCAAGAATAAAGTTCTTTATATTTCTTGGCAGCGACATCCCATGAGCAAGAAGTATTCATAGCCCTTTTTCTCATGTCCAAATATGTATTCTTTTCTTCCCAGTCCTTCAAAGCTTCTAAAAAAACTTTTTTAAATGAGTTTTTATCAGCTTTATCAAAAAGATACCCATTTGCATGTTTTTGTTTTTCGGTCCGCGAAATGATTGTGTCAGATAACCCACCAGTCTTTCTAGCAATAGGCAATGAACCGTATCTCATTGCATATTGCTGTGCCAGTCCACAAGGTTCAAAACGGCTGGGCATAACAAAGAAATCGGAGCCAGCAAAAATGCGGCGTGCTAAAGAATCATCAAACCCTACCTTAAGCCCTATTCGATCGGGGTAGGATTCAGAAATCTTTACAAACCCGTCTTCTTGTTCTTTTTCACCACTTCCTAAAATTAGGAAATTAGCCTTAGTTTTGTAAAGTATTTCGGGCATATTCGAAAGCAGCAAGTCCAAGCCCTTTTGATGATACAATCTTGATACAATTCCGAAGAGTGGGGCATCTTTATCTTTTATATTGAAATCATCTAGTATTGATTCTTTGCATTTTTCTTTACCTTTTGAGGGTGAGGATGGATCGATAGGGAAGGGGATGACCGGATCAGTTTTTGGGTTCCATGAGTCCGTGTCTATACCATTTAGAATACCAACCAAGTCGCCACCACGAAAGCTAAGGCTATCTTGAAGTGTTTGCCCATGCTCTACAGTACGAATCTCTCTGGCGTA
>CALIRS010000117.1 GCA_938042205.1 uncultured bacterium
TGAATGTGTCCTTTAAATCCCTTTTCAGTTGTAATCATCAAGTCGTCAATAATGCCAGCAACTACTCCAGTAGCTGATCCAAGGATCATCGTTAATAGAAGAAGTAAATAGAAAATAACGAGATTCCAGTTCATTATATAAGCGAAGATTATTGCCAGAGAGAAAGAGATAAAAGAACCAACAAAAATAGTAAAACCACAAACCACTACCTCCCTGCCCTCATAGTTAGTAACTAAAAAAACCCTATTAGCTCTTAACAAATTAATAATTCTTGGCATGAGAAACGACCCTAAAATGCCAAAAAATACTGCTGTTATATAGTAAACAGTTATCTTTATAACCTCCCTAAAATGCTATCTACGCCTACACTTAAAACACTTAAAAACTGCTTTCCACGATGGAGAAAGCCGGCAACATTTCTGCCAGTTTCTCTATGAGAAAGTTCTGTTTCAATTTCCTCTATCCGGCCACCTTTTTTGAAAGTCAGTATAGTCATAGCTACCTCAAGACCAAATCCATATCCGAAAGCTGGTTTAATTTCAGGTAACAACGATGCTTTAAAAGCTCTTTGTCCAGAAAGTGGAGCTCTGAAACTTTTTCTACAAATTCTCGAGAGAATAAAACCTGATAATTTCTTAACAAATCCAAATCCCCCTTTAATCTTTGCTGCAGGGAAAACAGCAATCGTTAAATCTGCTTCTCCATTTTTCACTGGCTTTATCAGTTTTTTTAGCTCAATTGCACTTTCCCCAAGATCAGCATCTGCAAGAATAACTATATCCTCATCATTCATTCTATTTATTTTTTCTTCATATAAAGCTCTTTTTAAGGCTCTTCCTTTTCCCATATTTCTGGGAATTCGAATTACCTGAGCGCCTGACTTTTTGGAATACTGCAAGGTTTTATCCGACGATCCATCATCCACAACTATTATTTCATCGGGTTCAAAACTACTTCTTATTGCCAGAATAGTTTTACTGATCTGTCTTTCTTCATTATAAGCAGGTATGAAAACGTAAACCTTACCCAAATCTATTCCTTTCTTTCGGGAATCAGTTTGCCTTCTGGCAGATCAGATCCATAAATACCTTGAGGCGCATCAAAACTCAGAATAAAAGAAGCTTTCGCAGTCGGTTCATTGTTAAATAAGATAATCTTTGCACCTTCAGAAGATAGTTCCTGTCCTTTCTCTTTGATGAATTTTTGATTATTAACAACTATCAGAGGTGATTTTTGGGAATCTGCTAAATATTTAAGAAGACGAAGAATAATGTCCTTGTATTTTTCATTGTAAATGATTACGAGATATTGCGCTTGTGATATCGATTCTTCCTCAGTAAACAATCCACTTTTTTTAAACCCGGCGATTTCTGTGGTCGCTTCACTTTGAAAAGCACTATCAGAAATTTTTTTGACGATGTCAAACACGTTATCTGACTTTAAATCCGCGTATTCGTTTATTCTTTCAGCATCAATGGTTATTATTCGGGATTCTCCGCCGGCTTCTCTAATTAGCTCTGTTAACCGTCTGGATATTGTAATATCTGAACCTTTCATCTGTATAAATGCTACGGTCTTTCCTTTTAACCTTTCTGCAATCACCCAGTCTGAAAGCTGTCCAGAAACTGTTCTTAATTTTTCAAGCTCTTTTGACTGCCTGTTTGTTTGTTCACGTAAAGTGTTTATGTCTTTCTGAATGCTTTCAATTAGTTTTAGCTGCTGCTTTTCGACAGTACCATCACCGCTTACAATTGAGCCAAGAACCATTCCAACAGCCAAAGCAACAAATACTCCAAGAATTGAAACTGCATGATACCTGAAATCAATCAACCATATACCTCCAAATTCTTTACATTCCTATTAAGAGTCTAATTTTAAAAGAAATGAGTTTTAGAAGAGCTCTGGCACTATCAGAAACAAGAAAAATTGCGCTCAATAAAAACAAGGCACCTGCAATAACGATTATTAAGTGACTTACTTTTGCTCGGCTCTGGTAAATATTAGAAATTCCCTTAGCATCAACAATCCTATCCCCTACTTTCAGCCTGGTAAGAAAAGTAGATGCCATACCTAACCTTCCTTTGTCGAGGAAATCAATAAGGTTAACATGACTACCAACAATAGTAATCAGTTTTGCGCCTTTTTCGTAAGCTAAAACAAGTGCAGCATCTTCACTTGTTCCTGCAAATGGAAAAGTTGATGCCCGCCGTTCAAAAGATATGCTCTTTAACCTTTCTAAACCAGGAGCCCTACCGTCAACATAAGCATGAACTACAAGCTCAGCCCCACATTTTAAAGCGGTGTCACTAACGCTATCCATGTCCCCAATAATAATATGGGGTTTTATTTTCTTCTCTAGAAGAGCGTCTGCAGCACCGTCAACGGCAATGATGACTGGTTTTTCATCTCTTATAAACGGTCTTAACGCTCTGATATCATGTTCATAATCATGACCCCTAACCACTACAAGAACACTTTCGTTATTGAGATCCGTCTTTAAATCTGGAAGAGAAAGATCTGAAAAAAGAATCTTTCTTTCTTTCTTTAAATACTTCATTGTGTTTTCAGCAAAATTAAAAAGTTCTTTTTCCACATTTCGGTATGCTTTTTCTAACTTCTCAGCAAGTTCTTCCTCACTCAAAACGAATCCTGCCCCTTGCAAACGTTCTCCTTTATAAATTTTTCCTCCGACAATTTTTACCACAGACATTTCTTCGATTGACTCCAGTGCCTCTTCACCAACTTCTTCAACCAGATGAATGCCAGCATTTAGTAGAATTTTAGGACCCTGATTTGGATAAGTTCCGGTACAGAAGGAAAAAGCATTGACAACCGCACCCACCCCACATTTTACCAGTGACTCGGCACTTACCCGGTCAATATCTTCATGAAAAATGAAAGCTATATCTCCTGGCATTGCCCTTTTGACGAGATTCTTCGTTCTTTTATCTACTCGGGCTACTCCTTCAACTACCCTTTCCATTTTCTTCTTCCAACTTTACCTCTCCACACTTTCAAGAAGCGCCTCAGCATGTTCAACTGCTTTACTTCTGGCAACTTCTCCTGAAAGCATTCTTGCCAGCTCTTTGACTCTTTCCTCATAATTAAGAAGTCTCACTTTTGCTTCTGACACTTTTGAATTATCTTTTCTTTCAACCAGAATGTGATGGTCTCCGTAGGCAGCTATTTGAGGAAGATGAGTAACACAAATTACCTGTGAATGTTTTGATAACTGTTTTAGATATTTCCCCAGTACTATCGCGGTATTTCCACCAATTCCTGCATCGACCTCGTCAAATATAAAAACGGGAATAACATTTTTTTCGCCAAGTATGGTTTCCAGTGAAAGAAGTATTCTTGAAAGTTCTCCA
>CALIRS010000118.1 GCA_938042205.1 uncultured bacterium
AAATTATTTCTCCAGGGATATTGCTCGTAACATGAGAATACACAACAGGTAATAATGCGCCATCAGGTATGTCCGGAAGAGAAGAAATTTTGGCTCCTGGCGGAATTATACTTGACACTTTTACCAGATTAAAATTCCCGATCCCGGCATCCAGAAGTGCTCTATCAAATGCATTTAAAGGTGTAATTCCTTCACCTGTTCCTTTTACTAATGAAAATATCGTTGGGGTCTTCCACATAATTTAATCACTACCTTTACTATGTTTTCCTGTGTAAACAAGTGCTTCTTTATCAATATAGATTTCCTTTCCAGTAGCTTCTTCATTAAAAACGGGTGTATCCTCGAGAGTTTCAATTCGGTACTGCGCGGAGCGATACCAGTTAAGAGATGGTTCAACTGTGAGTGGCTCAATATCATTTCGAATTGAATCTAAGAGATAGTCCCAGTTTATATATTCATTAAAATTCCAGATTATATCGGTGATGACAGCATTCAGTTTAGAAATAATAATTTTTTGAAATTCGCGCCATTTATGTTTAGAACTCTCAACAAAAGTGACTCCGAAATAACCAGCACATCCTGGACCTCTAAGACTGGCTATCCCCCTTCCGACGAAGAGCTCGAGAGCTTCCGGGGTTTCTGGAGGGTCTGTCCAGAAAGTATCAAAAGATGTAAGGAGATTCTGAGGTAATGGTTTTCTAAGGTCAAGTTCTATCGCTTCAACTGGCAAATCTTCGCTTCTGGCAACATCGTTAATAAAATTTACCAGGCGAGAGTCTATTTCAACTACCACCACCTTCCGCGGAAAGCCTGTAAGAGCAGCGGCAATACTCAATAGATCGTCATCTCCAAGAACAAGAATCTCCTTATTCTGGATATCACCTTTTTGAGCCAAAAGAGCTACTCTGGCAACAGTAGTTTCATCTGTAACATATCCCTGGTCATATTCGATAATAGCTCCAGGGCGCTTGAGCGCAAGAAGCTTGAAATGTGCTAAAAGATTTTTATATTTCTTTAAATCAATAGTTTTGCCGTTACACACCGAACATACACTTGGTTCCAGGGGTTGAATTTTCTCCCTATTAAGCCACTGGTTTCCCTTTTCTCTCCACATTACTTTTGAGCCCTTGAACCAGATAAAATCCTTATCTGAAAGGAATTTACATGTTTCGGCAACCACATTAAAAGGTACACTCATATAAGGCATTGCTTTCCAGAAGTCACCTTCAGACAATAGAGCACTAAGAACACGCTCGATATCCTTCCTGGTAACTCTGATGTTAGTTGCTTTTGAGACAGCTTCGACAAGTTCGTTCACACCATTCACCTCCCGATCCGGGGTCAGGTCTTGAATTGTGAATTCCGCACTTCAGACATCTATTTATTAATTAAGACTAAAGTACGAGATCTTGATTTTTTTGACTTCTTATAAAAAATCTCATTTTTCAAAAAAAATCGCCATAATGAAAAGGTTAAGGAATTTTACGGTTTTTTTATTTAAAGCATAATTTGATTAATTTGAATAGTACAAACAATCTCAAATTCTATGTTGACTTCAATACAAATGCAAACTAACTTCTTTTGAATTAGAATAGTAAAAATAAGAATCCTTCGAAAAGCATTAGTGGGCCGTTAGCTCAGCTGGTAGAGCATCGGACTTTTAATCCGAGGGTCGCAGGTTCGACTCCTGCACGGCTCACCACTTCTCCTGACATAGTAACAAAATTACGTAATGACTTAGTTAAAGAAGCTGTTGTAATTATTTCTAATCCTTTCGGCTAAAACAAAGCACTAAAAGCTAATAGCATGTAATCACAAGTTCGACCTTCGAACAGATATACGTAAATTCCTTAAATAAAGGTAAAATATATTTGTGAAAAAATTCTTGATCATATTAACACTTCTCTTTCTCCTGATTATCAGTTTCATTCTACTTCTCATAACAACACAAAAAGCTCCTCTACCTGAACGAAAATCGTCACCAGTTTCCGAAAAACCTCCAGTAACTACTAAACCACTTACTCCTTCAGAAACTACCTTAACTACCCCACCGATTACCACGCCATCTGATAAAGAACCTGAGATCCCAACGCTGCCACTTCCAAAAAAAGAAGATCTTCTTTTGGAGATCACGATAGCGGACACCGGTAAAAAGCAAGTCGTTTTTACTTTCGATGCTGGAGCTCAAAGCATATCCGTAGACAGCATTCTAAAGAGTCTTAAGAAATATAAACTTAAGGGAACTTTCTTTGTGACTGGAAATTATGCCAGAAAGAATCCAGATCTGGTAAGAAAGATCGCTCAGGAAGGTCACGAGATTTTTAACCACACTGACAATCACCTTAACCTGACAAAAATCTCTGAGGCAAGCATTGTCGCAGAACTCGAGAATGCAGATAAAACTATCTCAAACCTGACCGGGAAAACCACAAAGCCCTATTTTAGGCCACCATATGGAGCGAGAGATAAAAGAGTTCGCGAAATCGCTGCAAGCCTCGGTTACCAATGCGTATACTGGACAATCGATGCTCTTGATTGGAAAGAAGGACAGGGGATAACAGATTCTTATGTTAAAAAAAGAATACTGGACAATCTCCGCCCCGGAACTATCATTCTGATGCATGTGGGAGACGGCATTACTGGAAGAATCCTGGACGAAGTCATGAAAGAAATAGAACGAAAAGGATACATGATAAACCCTCTAAGCAAAAGTCTCTAACTCTATTGGTTTCATTTTTTATTCGATGACTTAGAGAAAAATAGCTTAGAGAAAAATAGTTAAAAATAGTTAATAATATATACTTCACATTTATGCTATTAATTAGAAATTTTGCCTGAAGAAACATTCTTCATATTAAGAGGAACCTGTGAATAAAAAATCAGCAAAGAATACGTTTTATGAAAAAGTCAAGTTAGCGCTACTCCTTTTTACTCCGCTGGCGATTGCTCTTGAACTTATGCACTCCCCTCCTTTGGCGATCTTTATTGTGACAGCTATTGCAATTGTACCGTTAGCCAGCTTTACCGGTAAGGCAACAGAAGAACTAACTGCCAAAGCTGGTGCTGGTATGGGAAGTTTTTTGAATGCCAGCCTCGGAAATGCTGCTGAGCTTATAATTGGCATTGCTGCTCTTCGAGAAGGACTGCACGATATAGTGAAGGCCTCCCTGACCGGTGCTATCATTGGAAACGTCCTTCTTGTCACAGGTCTGGCTTTTCTTTTCGGTGGGTTAAGAAAGGAAAAACAAATTTTTAACCGCACTGCTGCCAGTATAAGCGCTACGTTGCTTCTTCTTTCTGCTACAGGGCTTTTAGTTCCAGCACTTTTTCATTTCGTAACATCAGGTGATACAGTCGCTATTGAAAATGAGTTGAGCCTGGAAATAGCAGTGGTACTCTTCATTGCCTACCTTTTAAGTCTCGTTTTTTCATTTAAAACTCATAAACATCTTTACGCAGGTGAGAAAATCGACAATACAGAAAAGCGTCAGCTCTGGAGCGTAAAAAAGGCGACAGCAGTCCTTCTTGCTTCGATAGGCTCCATCGCCATTTTGAGTGAATTTTTAGTTAATGCTATCAGGTCGTCTGCACAAACACTGGGCTTAAATGAAATTTTCGTCGGCATTATTATCGTTGCCATAATCGGAAACGCTGCTGAACACCTGGCAGCTGTTCCTCTCGCTATTAAAGACAATCTGGACGCTTCTTTAGGTATCACCCTCGGTGGGAGCCAGCAGATAGCATTATTTGTCGGTCCCCTGTTGCTATTTATCAGTTACTTGATGGGTAAACCGATGGATCTCCTTTTTACACCGTTTGAAGTACTGGCAGTGATAATATCTGTCTTCGCCATCAACTTCGTTGCAAATGACGGTGAATCAAACTGGATAGAGGGAGTCCTGTTGCTCTCTGTGTATTTTATCTTCGCTATCGGTTTCTACTTCTTAAAGTAAAAGTGCAGACAACGTTTTTTCAAATCAAGCTTAGTAAATTTCAAGGCTTTGCTCCAAGTTTCTGAGTTCCCTTTTTGCAGTGAGTAAACTTAATATCTCATCCGGTTTATAAATTTTTAGCTGCCTTGAAAAATCTCTTTCCTCTGAAGCAACAAGGTCGTTTGCTTTTTTGAAATAGTCACCTGGAACAACGATTCTTGTCCTTGAATTCCATCTTTTATAGGCATACTTTAGTCTTGCAATAGCCTTCTCTAACATTCCAGACAGTTCCACTTCAAAAGCAAATGTAGGTGCTCCATCTATTTCTCTCTTCCACACCACGTCAATGTTTTTCACACCACTTGATAACTCTATGGGATACTCGACCTGGGCATAATAGAATTGAAGTTTTCCAATTTCTGCAATCTGCTCCTGTAACGAGCGATGTGCATTGATTTGTGTTTCTTCAATCGTTTCATCGGTAACCACCAATTCTTTTTCCGGAAAAGAAATGGTGGAACCAATATACAATCCTTTTTCATTTGTGATACCAAATACTTCTTTCGATCTCGAAAGCAGCTCCCTCACATGCTCTTCCCTTAAAAGTTGAAAGCCCTGCCGCCAAAAAAGATTAAAATCAGTTATTTTGATACAGTCCATTTTCCATCTGGGCTTGGGTAAAATTTTTAATACATGAATTCTAAACCTCAAAGGCCAAATTACTTTTTTCTTAACTTGTTCTTCTTCCCAAACCGGATTTCTATCGTCGATATACTTGTCTTTTGTGGCTCCTACTCCAATAACTCCGCTAACCGGAGAAGTCGCGTAAAACCAGAGAAGATCCCCTCTAATCATGCTCTGAAACTCGGAAAGATACCGGGATTTCAAACCCCAGATTGGAACAGGTTGTGATAATGCTGTGTCCCAATTTTTGGTAGTACCGATAACCAACCAGCTTTTAGGCCTGGATGCCTGGGGCATCTAATTCTTCTCCTTGAGATCGGGCATAGTATAAAAGTAATTAATCTTTGACAAATTATATCAGACACAGTGGTGCAAAGCTTCTTAGTTCATCTTTAATCAAAATCAAGACGAATAATTTTAGAACTATCTGGTCTAATCCTGTGCTTAGAAACTAAAGCTATGGTAAATACTGTTCCTCAATCTTTGTAACTTTACCATCCCTTATAGTTATCCAGTAAGGAACAATATTTATTATGTTTGATCCTCCAGAGATTCCAATAAACCAATCAAACCACTCATCAAAACGTATTTCATATTTATCGCCGATAGTTCCGTCAGCTCTGCGGTGTAGAAACACTTTTATGACGCGGGTGTCAACCGGGAATGTTCGTAATCGAGGGTTATCGTTGACAACGTAGTATTCAACAGGAACTCCTGATTCATCACCTCGAGCAGCTGCTTCTCGCGCAGCCTCTTCACCTGTAAGAAGTCGAGCATAATCAACAACAAGCCAGAATTTACCTGCAGATTTACTTGCATCTTTTATATAACAAAACTGGCGTTCAATTTTCGGTGGCTTTGTTGTAGATTGCTGAGTTTTCGATTCCACTTCTTCTGTTGCTTCAGTAGTTTCTTGGGTAATAGTTTCGGTGCTAACTTCTTCTGAGGTACCTTCTTTTACCTTTTCAAGCTGGCTCTCTAACCGGGACACCTGCTTTTTCAGATTAGAAACTTCTGCACTGCGAAAGTACCAGATACCAATTCCCCCAATAATGAGTCCCAGCAGGAAAAGAACAATAAATAGTATTGGTGAGCTCCTTTTTTCAAACACCTTAAGCCCCCTTTGGATAGAGTTAACAAGAAAATACTATCCTTGAATTATATATTCTTATATATTCTTCAAGAGATTACAAAGAGAACGATTGTTTTAAAAAATACTTTAAAATACTTTAAAATTAGCTTATATATATTTGAGTATTTAAAGATTAAGAAAATTAAA
>CALIRS010000119.1 GCA_938042205.1 uncultured bacterium
AATTGATGTCTTTTTTTCGGAAAGCCGGTTCGTTAAGCATATGAGATAGAAGTCGAAAACCCTCCTCGAGATTATCAGAAATAAGACGTGAGTAGTAGCAGGTATATTCTTTCCCGGTAAAAGCGTTGAGTTCTGCGCCTAAAGCGTCAAATTTTTCAGAAATTTCTTTGGCTTTGATTTTTCGAGTACCTTTAAAAATTAAGTGCTCAATAAAATGAGAAATACCACTCAATTTTTGACTTTCGCGAGCAGATCCAGTTTCAAACCAGAAACCAAAAGCTACAGAGCGAACAGAAGACATTCGCTCTGTAGCAACAGATATTCCCGAGGATAATTTCGAAACTTCCGGGATTGAATTATCTTGCATACCGTTTTGGTGTTCTCTCCTTAACTGATTCGAGGTATTCCACAGTAGCCAGGTTGATTCTACCCAGTGAATCGATTTCAGTTACTTCAACCAGCACTTTGCTTCCGACATTGAAAATATCTTCCAGTTTCTCAATGCGTCTTGGTGAAATTTTTGAAATGTGAAGCAAACCCTCTTTTCCAGGCAAGATTTCTACAAAAGCCCCAAAACTTGCCAGGCGCGTAACCGTTCCCAGGAACCTTTCCCCCACTTTTATCTGACGTGTAAGATTTTCGATGATCTCTTTTGCTTTTTTAGCACCAATTTCGTCTTTAGAGGTGATATAAACGGTTCCATCCTGTTCAATATCGATGGCCACACCAGTTTCGTCAATTATACTGTGAATGGTTTTTCCTCCAGGACCAATGACTTCCCGGATTTTGGAGGAGTCAATTTGCATAGTAATTACACGAGGTGCATATCTTGAAAGTTCTGCTCTTGGAGCTGGTATTACCGAAAGCATTTTCTCGAGAATAAACAACCTGGCATTCCTGGCTCTTTTAAGAGCATCTTTAAGGATCTCTCGGGTAAGACCACCAACTTTATTGTCCATCTGGAGAGCTGTAATACCATTTTTGGTACCAGCAACCTTAAAATCCATATCTCCAAGCATATCTTCAACACCAAGAATATCTGTCAGGATCTCATATTTGTCATTTTCTTTGATTAAACCCATGGCGATGCCAGCCACTGGCTCCTTGATAGGAACACCGGCATCCATAAGTGATAGCGTACTCCCGCATACTGAAGCCATTGATGTAGACCCATTAGATTCTACTACTTCAGATACTACTCTAATGGTATAAGGAAAGGTCTTTGCATCAGGAATTACCTGCAAAAGTGCTCTTTCTGCCAGAGCACCATGGCCAATTTCTCTTCTTCTTGGTCCTCGAAGAGGCTGAACTTCTCCAGTTGAATATGGTGGGAAATTGTAGTGATGCAAATATCTTTTTGCTTCCTCGGTGTCGAGTGCGTCAAGCATCTGTTCTTCTCCTACAGTGCCCAGAGTAACTACGGTGAGAACTTGAGTCTGGCCTCTGGTAAAAAGACCGCTGCCATGCGTTCTTGGAAGCACACCCACTTCACAAGAAATTTCTCTGATTTCGTCAGGCTTTCTTCCATCAACTCTTATTTTCTTTTCGAGGATCATATTACGCATTAGTCTTTTTTGAAGTTTTTTGAAAGCCACCTTTACTTGTCTTAGTTTTTCAGCAGAAACCGGGTAAAAGTAACCAATAACGTCTCCATATTCGCTTATTACTTCGTTTCCCTTTTCTTTGATTTCGGGTGCGATAGTTTCTGTAACTTCTTTTTCAATTAAATCAATTTCTTTTTCGCGGGATGTCTTTTCGACGATCATCAGGGCTTCATTCAGCTTTGCTTCAGCTATCTGTTTAACCTTTTCTTCTATTTCGGGATCGAGCTCATCAAGCACCACTTCCATTTTTGGTTTGCCCAGTCTTCGAGCCATTTCTTCCTGAAAGGAAATGATCTTTTGAATATATTCGTCAGAAAATTCAATGGCGTTCAAAATAAGTTCTTCAGGCGCCTGGCTGGCACTTGCTTCTACCATCAAAACGCCCTCGCGATTTCCAGCGACTACAAGGTCAAGGACTGAGTGTTCAATCTCCTGGTAAGTAGGATTAATGATAAAATTTTCATTAATATATCCTACCCGAACAGCCCCAACTGGACCCTTAAAAGGAATGTCAGATATCATTAGTGCCATGGAAGCGCCGTTAAGAGCTATAACATCGAAAGGATTAACCTGGTCAACTGAAATCGGATTTACGATTATCTGAACATCATTTCTGAATCCTTCGTCAAAGCAAGGTCTCAGAGGTCTATCAATGAGACGTGCAGTAAGTATAGCTTTTTCTGAGGGTCTCCCTTCTCTTCTGAAAAAACCACCAGGAATTTTTCCAGCAGCATACATTCTCTCTTCAACGTCGACAATTAGTGGGAAAAAGTCAATTCCTTCTCTTGGTTCTTTTGAAGCAGTTGCTGTGACCAATACAACTGTTTCTCCAGTAGAAACCAGAACAGACCCATTTGCCTGCCTTGCCATTTTCCCAAACTCAAAGGAAATTATTTTACCGCCAATTTCAATTTCTTCTTTTACATTTTCAAACATTATCTTCCTCCTTATTTCACTGAAAAATGATAACACTGTTAAACTGTGTTAACAAATGAAGAAGTGCAGCTAATGCGATGAATGGTGTCTTTTAAGGAGTTCAGCTTCAATTTCACCAAGGCTGATCTTTTGATAGCTCAGAAGAACGTAAAGATGATAAATAAGGTCACAGGTTTCTTCTATGAGTCGTTTTTTACCTTCGGATTCAGAGGCTTCGATTACTTCCAATGATTCTTCTCTTATTTTTTCATGAATCTTTGCTAAACCTTCATGGAAAAGCCTGGCGGTATAAGATTTTTCAGGAGAAGCATTTTTACGATCTTCAATAATTTCGAAAAGGCTTACCAGAAAAGATTTTTTTGGAAAATCAGTCATTTAAAGAGACTCCTCGATGACATTAGCCTCAAGTCTTCGATAGAAACAGGAACGCTCGCCTGTATGGCAAGCGGGACCAATCTGTTTTACCTTTATAAGAATAGCATCACCATCGCAATCGTAATAAACTTCTTTTACGAACTGTTTATTTCCTGAAGTTTCTCCTTTGCACCAGTACTCTTTACGACTTCTTGAAAAAAACCAGGTTCTTCCAGTAGAAAGAGTTCTTTTCAATGCTTCTTCGTCCATATAAGCAAGCATTAGAACTTCTCCCGTTTCGTAATCTTGAACCACTGCCGGCAGAAGTTGCATTTCGTTAAATTTAAAGTTCTGTAAATTCAGTTTTTCCAAGTTGACCTCCTACAATCTTACTGGAATATCATTTTTCTTAAGATATTCCTTCAAATCCTTAATCTTCATTTCTCCAAAGTGAAAAAGAGAAGCAGCAAGAGCTGCATCAGCATTGCCTTCTATGAATACTTCCTTGAAATGTTCCATTTTACCTGCTCCGCCGGATGCAATCACGGGAATATTAACCTCGGTAGAAACAAGTTTCGTAAGATTTAATTCGTAACCGTTTTTCGTGCCATCATTATCGATGCTTGTCAAAAGGATTTCTCCTGCACCCAGTCTTTCTACCTCCCTTGCCCACCAGATAGCTTCAATACCAGTCGACTTTCTCCCACCATGCGTATACACCTCATAACTATCTTCATTGCGCTTGGCATCAATAGCTACAACTATACATTGACTTCCAAATCTTTCCGCTGCTTCTTCTACAAAGTGAGGTTTTTCGACTGCTGCGGTGTTTATGGAGACTTTGTCAGCTCCAGCTCTAAGAAGATCTCTTATATCCTGAATCGACCTAATACCGCCACCGACCGTAAAGGGAATAAATACATTTTCAGCTACTCTTTCAGCAACTTCAATCATGGTTTTGCGTTCTTCATAGGATGCAGTTATATCAAGAAAAACAAGTTCGTCAGCTCCTTCGCGGTCGTAGATTTTAGCTAGCTCCACTGGGTCTCCAGCATCTTTAATATTTACAAATTTTACTCCTTTAACTACTCTTCCTTTATCAACGTCAAGGCAGGGAATGATTCTCTTAGCAAGCATTTTTTAACCTTCCTCTTCTGCTATTCCAGGCTGAAATTTTTCAATTGCTTCCTTTAAATCAATCAGATTTTCGTAGTAAGCTTTTCCAATGATAGCTCCTTCAAGGCCATCTTTTTCAAGGGAAGAAAGTGATTCTAAGTCAGAAATAGAAGAAACACCTCCGGCAAAGATAACTGGCAAAGATGTCAATCTTAAAAACCTATCGACTCTTTCGATATTCAGTCCTTTAGAAGTACCATCTCTTTCAATATCGGTGAAGACAATAAATGAACACCCTGCATTTTCGACTATATTTACTGCCTCTTCAGTTTTTAGTCCAGGTTCATCTTTCCATCCTCCTACCTTTACCCTGTCGTCAACTGCATCTATAGACACAGCAATTACATTTTCATAATAGCTGCATATCTGGTTTAAAAATTTGGGATCTGTAAGAGCTCTGGTGGAAAGGACCACCCTGGAGACTCCTGCTTCAAAAGCATCTTCAATCTGGAGAGCTGACCTGAGTCCACCACCAAACTGGATTTTAGGGCCAAGCTCGTTGCTTATCTTATATACTGACTTAAGATTTTTCGGAGCACCCTCTTTTGCTCCATCAAGGTCTACAATATGAATCCAGGTAGCTCCTTTTTTTACCATTTTTTCTGCAATTTCCAGGGGATCTTCTGAGTAAACTGTTACCTTGTCGTAGTTACCCTGCTCGAGGCGAACTACTTTCCCCCCCAGAAGGTCAATTGCAGGATAAATAATCATTCTTTACACCACCGCTCAAAATTTCTTAAAATTTTTAAGCCATTATCACCGCTTTTTTCAAGGTGAAATTGCGTTGCCCAGATGTTTCCTTTTTCTATGGCACTTACAAATTCGTCGCCATAAAATGTATACCCTGAAACGATCTCTTCTTGCGGCACTGGATAATAAGAGTGTACGAAATAGAAATATGAATCTTGAGGGATGCCTTCAAATAGACGTGA
>CALIRS010000120.1 GCA_938042205.1 uncultured bacterium
GATGTGAAAACACTCTCATATGTACCATTGAAGTTTGTCCATATTTATAACCATATTTTTTTCGAACACCATCAAAATATTCTGCAATTTCATAGAGTTTATCTAAATCGAGATTGGTATCTTCAGGAGTATCTTTTAATGCTGCTACTAAAACTTCGGTTGCCGGTTGAGAATTTCCCATCGCCAGAGGAAAACTTGCAGTATCTACGATGCTGGCACCTGCTCTTATTCCTTCGACATAGTTCATAGTCGCCAACCCGCCCACAAAATGACAGTGAAGATGGATTGGAATTGAAAAGTGTTTTTTAAATGCCATAACCAGTTCGACTGCTGCTTTTGGTCTCAAAATTCCGGCCATATCCTTGATGCAAATACTGTCTATACCCATATCAACGAGACCTTTTGCCGTTTCAAGATAATGCTCAATAGTATGTACAGGACTTAAAGTATAAACCACCGCCCCTTCCGCCCAAGCACCAACTCTTTTCACAGCCTCAATAGCTATTTCCAGATTTCTGAGATCATTAAGAGCGTCAAAAATTCTGAAAACATCAATACCATTGCTATGTGCCTTTTCAACAAATTTCCTGACAATATCATCAGGATAATGACGATAACCTACAAGATTTTGTCCTCGAAGAAGCATTTGAAGTCTTGTATTTTTCATAAGCTCTTTAAGTTTTCTAACTCTCTCCCAGGGGTCTTCGTTTAAGTAACGAAGCATAACATCAAAAGTAGCTCCCCCCCACATTTCTATAGACCAGAACCCTATTTCATCAATTAAAGGAGCTACTGGTAGCATGTCATCAGTTTTCATTCTTGTTGCCCAGAGAGATTGGTGAGCATCTCGAAAAGTTGTATCTGTTATAAATACTTTTCTTCGCCTAGACATACTATTCAGCTACCCTCGTTACATAGCTTCCATTTCGAGTATCTACCCTTACCTTATCACCTACTTTAATAAATAGCGGCACCTGGATTGTTAACCCTGTCTCAAGAACAGCTGGTTTAACTCCTCCCGACTGAGTATCGCCTCTCAAGCCCGGATCTGTTTCTACCACTTCCAGATCAACAGTATCAGGAAGGTTAACCTGAATTGGGTTTCCTTTATGGTAAAGAATTTCACAAACAATATTTTCTTTTAAAAACATTCTCATGTCACCTATCTGTTCTTTTGTTAGAGATACCTGTTCATAAGTTCTGTTATCCATAAAGTAATAATTTTCTCCGTCTTCATAAAGATATTCCATTTCTTTTCTTTGCAAATGTGCCGGTTCAACTTCCTCACCAGTGCGAAAATTTCTTTGAATTACAGCCCCCGTTCTCAGGTTTTTAAGCTTTGTGCGCATAAAAGCCTGACCTTTCCCCGGTTTTACATGTAAGAACTCAACTATTGTATATACTTCGCCACCTAAC
This sequence comes from uncultured bacterium, assembly GCA_938042205.1. Classification (GTDB taxonomy): domain Bacteria; phylum Actinomycetota; class Aquicultoria; order SKW223; family SKW223; genus CALIRS01. The sequence goes on from CALIRS010000120.1 coordinate 1,417, forward strand.
TCAATTGTTAATCCGTTTCTAAATTGGCTGGTACTTATCCCCATCAAGAACCTCCATTATATTTCTATAATTCTTCTTGGTAGTTTGGTTAATAAGATTGGCTCACTTTTCAAATAAACACAGTCTTCAAGTCTTAGGCCATACTCGCCGTTGAAGTATACACCAGGTTCAATAGTGAATACCATACTATCAATAAGCCTGTCATCGCTTTCTTGCTCCAGACGTGGCAATTCATGAACTTCAAGGCCTATGCCGTGACCGAGACCATGAACAAAATTCTTTCCTACACCAGCCTTTTCAAGCACTTTTCTTGCCGAGTTATCTACTGACTTCGCTTCCGCTTCTCCTGAACTAAGTGTTTCAAGCGCTCTTTCGAAAGCATCTTTCAGTAACCTATAGTACCTTTTGGCTTCTATGTTCTTACTTCCAAATGAAAAACATCGCGTTATGTCTGAACAGTAACCTTTAAATTTAGCTCCGACATCCATCAGGATAAGATCCCCCTTTTTCAATCTTCTCATCCCGCTAATGGCATGAGGAATGCTGGTATTTTCCCCAAAGACTACTATTGGATTAAACGACTCACTTTCAGCTCCTCCTCTTCGAATGCGATAGCTAATTTCAGCGGCTATATCAAGCTCTCTTACACCTTCACGAATCACAGCTAATGTATCTTTTACTGCCTTTTCAACAATCTCATATGCTTTTTTTATCAGCTTTACTTCAAACTCTTCTTTTTGCGCCCTGAGAATCCTAGTATCCTTGAGAAAAACCTTTAAACCAGCTCTTTTCAAAATCCTGAAAGTAGAAACACTTTCTTTCTCAGAAATTATGACAGAAGATCCTTTAGAAATTTTTGTTTTAATGATTTTAGAAACTGTGTTGTTTATCTGAATAATTTCCTTAACCGAAGCGCTTTTTTCTGCTATATCGATGTTTAAAGCATTTGCCATTAATATATCGTTTTCGTCTGTAAATATATATACACCTTCCCCAAAATAACTGGCAAAATACACAAGATCCGCCCCGATACTTGAATAAAAAATTTCGGCATTATTATCTTTCAGATACTTCCTTAATCTTTCTTTTCTTTTCACAAGAAAATAATCACCCTGTCAGGCTGCTATCTTCTGCCCCAGCCAGAGGATTGCCAGTTCATAAGATGCTACTCCACCACCAGCGATTACCATATCACAAACTTCTCCAGTTACTGATATTCTTCTAAAATTCTCCCTTGAAAAAATATTTGATAGATGGACTTCTACTTTCGGACCTTTAAATAACTCAAGAGCATCTCTTAATGCAATGCTGTAATGGGTATAAGCTCCCGGGTTAATAACTATCCCTGAAGCAACATTTGTCGCCGAATGTATGATTTCAATCAATTCTCCCTCGCTATCAGATTGATGAAATGAAATCTTATATCCCTGCTTATCAGCCGTTTCCTTGCATATTTTCTCTATTTTATCGATAGAAATTCCTCCGTAAACTTTAAAATCTCTCAGATGAATTAAATCAAGATTTGGACCATTTATAATATAGATTAGCTTCACTTTGAACCCTCCTTTTTAATTCTTGAAAGAGCCTTCTCAGCAGGCGAATTTGCTGGGTCTAACATCAAAGCTCTTTCATATGAAATAATTGCTTTATCCTTCTTGCCCTTATTTTCTAATACCTGACCGTAGATATACCACGCATAAGAAGATTTCGGATCTAAATCAAGTGCTTTTAAAATAAAACTTTCTGCCTCACCAGTGTTATTTTGCCTCAATCTTACTATCGACATTCCTATATAAGGTTGGGCATCATCTGGATTCATCTTAAGAGCGCTTTTATAACTATCAAGTGCTTTTCTATAATCTCCTTCCATGATACTGATTTCACCAAGCAATAAATGTGAATTAAAAATTGCTACATAGGGATCAGAAAAGGAAATTTGCCCCCTTGGCCTGTAAGATTGCATAACATATGGTTTTTCATAGTAGATTGCAAGACTTGTTCCTTTTATAAGTGTTTCTTTCGCCTCCTTGAACATTGCGTTTCCTAACTGAACTCTTCCTAAATGATAAAAGTATGATGGCTGCATTGGAGCAACTTCAATTGCCTTTTTTAAGAAAAATATTGCCAGTTCACTTTGTTGTTCTTCCTCATAAAAAAACGCTAAATCAGCATAAAAAGTTGGATTTAATGGTTCTAAAAAACTGGCTCTTCTTGTTTCCACAATCCTCTGTATTTTGTTCTGCGTCACAGTTCTGAAAGAAAAAGAATAGGCCTTAGCCAGCTGTGAATGATAAATAGCCTCCACGGGATTAAAAATAGTTGCCGTTTTTAAATATTGAATTCCTGATTCTTCTCCATTAAGTATTCTTGTCTGACCAATTCTATATAAATAATAACCAATATTCATAAAAGAAGTTAGCATAAAGACCAGAGCAAAACCTGCTATAAAAGCGTTTTTGGGAAAACTCCTATGTTTAATTAAAGGTGTGCCTAATTGCGAAAACCCTATTCCTATCAAACTCGCCATCGAATAAGCAATCAAATTTACATACATTGAAAAATCAATCAAATTATGCATGAAAAGCCCGAGTAATCCGTAACTGATAAATTTAGAAATATCAGTGCTTTTATCTTTAACACAGCACTTGATAAAAAT
>CALIRS010000121.1 GCA_938042205.1 uncultured bacterium
CCTCAGCTAATTTACTAAAAATCTTTGCTGCAACACCGGGTCTATCTGGAACACGACGGATAGTTACTTTCGCTTCTCCTTCATCAAAAGTCACTGCTGTAATAACAGGTCTTTCCATATTCTCTGGTACCTCCTTAATCCAGGTTCCTTCATCAGGAACAAAACTGGACCTTACATGTATTGGAACTTTATAAATCCTGGCAAACTCGACACTCCTGGCATTTAAGACTTTAGCGCCAGTGGCTGCCATCTCAAGCATCTCCTCGTAACTAATTAACGGAACTTTTCGCGCCTCAGGAACCATTCTCGGGTCCGCTGTATAAACTCCATCAACATCAGTGTAAATCTCGCAGACGCGAGCATTGAGGCGTGCTGCCAGAGCCACTGCAGTGGTGTCAGAGCCTCCCCTTCCAAGTGTAGTAACATGCTTTTCAGAAGAAATCCCCTGAAAGCCGGCAACTATTACGATCTTTCCTTTTCCAAGTTCTTCAAGGACTCTATCTGCTTTCACTTCCACAATTCTCGCTTTCATATGGGAAGTATCTGTAATAATCCCTGCTTGCGAGCCTGTGAAACTAATCGCCTTTTCGCCTAATTCTTGGACTGCCATTGAAAGAAGTGCAATTGAAATCCTTTCCCCCGTCGAGAGAAGCATATCCATCTCTCGTGGATAAATATTACCTGTAATTTCTTTAGCCATTTCAATCAGCCGGTCTGTCATGTCCCCGGGTGCAGAGACAACGACGCAGACATGGTCCCCTTTTCTTTTAGTGTTTACCACTATTCGGGCAACGTTTTTAATTTTTTCAGCACCATCGACTGAGGTGCCACCGAACTTCTGAACGATTACCTGCATAGCCTATCATCTTACTGATATGGATACCAGTGACATGGTGGTATAGTAACATAGTAATTATGTAACATAGCTTAGCAATATAGTAATATACATTTTGTATTCATAGAATCTTTTTGTATTTCGATGTTTTCTAATCTTTATGACACCAGTTTGCCTGGTTATTCATATCTGAGTGCAACAATTGGATCAATCCTGGCAGCTTTATAAGCTGGGTAGACACCAAAGAAAATACCAACAGCGGCTGAAAAAGTAAATGCTAAAAGCACTGACCAGAAGGTTACCTCAGCTGGAACCAGATACTTTCTAATCAGCAAGGAACCTAAATATCCAATAAAAATGCCCAGCGCACCTCCAACCAAACTTAAAGTAACTGATTCCACCAGGAACTGAGAAAGGATGTCGAAAGTTCTAGCACCCACTGCTTTTCGTATTCCAATTTCTCTCGTTCTCTCTGTAACCGAAACCAGCATAATATTCATAATTCCAATTCCGCCGACAAGGAGTGAAATTCCAGCAATTCCTCCAAGCATCAGGGTAAGAGTCCCCAAGATGTTACCAAATATTGACAGAACTTCTTCTTGACTGATAACTGAATAGTCATTCTTATCAAGATAGCGAGATGCAATCCTTTCAATTTTCTTTTTCGCGCTTTCCAGGTTATCAGGATGATCAATCTTTGCTAACAGGTAAGAAGCATGATCTACGTTAAATACTTTCTTTGCCACTGGGAAGGGTAGAATAATTATGTTGTCCATCTCAAAACCGAAAAAAGAGCCTTTCTTCTCCATAACTCCAATGACGCGAAAGGGCTGTCCATTCAGGTTTATAGTTTTTCCAACCGGATCTAAGAGACCAAAAAGCTCTTTTCTAACTGTTTCTCCGATCAAGCATACATTCTTTGCACTGCGATAAGCTGCCCAGTTGAAAAATTCTCCCTGCTTTGGGTGGAAGTTGCGAGCTTCAGGATAATCTGGACCTACTGCCATTGCTAGCGCCTTTCGCTTTTCTCCCTGAAATTTAGCCCTTAAAGAAAGTTCAGTCACTTCAGTGATCGCCACTACTTCTGGGAGCTGCTTTATGTCTTTCACTAACTTTTCAGCTACCGTTGCCTTAAATCTGACGAAAGCTTCCCCTCCGCCACCGGGACCCATTTCAACTTTTCCAGGAACAATATTTAAAAGATTTGCTCCGAGTCCTTGAATTTCCCCAGTCACCGAAATAGATACCCCCTGCCCAATGGAGACCAGAAGTATCACTGAAGCAACGCCAATAATAACGCCAAGCATTGTCAAGAAAGCTCTCATTTTATTGGACAACAGGGCATCAAAAGCTACCTTAAGAAGCTCCCAGATGTTCAACCCTCGTCACTCCGCATGGTTATTTTTTCATCTCCTACGATCAACCCATCCCTTAGTTTTATAATCCGCTCCGCCTGTCGAGCGACATATTCCTCATGCGTTACTAAAACGATAGTCCTGCTTTCACGATGCAACTCTTTAAGAATTCGCAAGATTTCGCTTCCTGAGGCAGTATCTAAATTGCCCGTCGGCTCGTCGGCTAAAATAACTGCCGGATCAGGAGCTAAAGCCCTTGCAATAGCAACTCTTTGTTGCTGTCCACCGGAAAGCTGAGAAGGCAAATGGTGCATTCTGTCGCCAAGTCCTACTGATTCCAGGACTTCCTCAGCTCTTTTTCGCCTTTCTTTTGCTGGAATTCCTTTATAAATAAGCGGTAATTCAACATTCTTCAATGCAGTCGCCCTCGGAAGAAGATTAAACGACTGAAAAATAAATCCTATTTTTCTATTCCTGAACATTGCTAATTCATTATCATGAAGAGAAGAAACATCTTTGCCTTCGATAAAAACTTTCCCGGAAGTTGGACGGTCAAGACAACCGATAAGGTGCATTAAAGTTGATTTCCCAGAGCCAGATGGTCCGCTAATCGATACAAACTCACCTCTTTTGATTTCAAAATCCATTCCCCGGATTGCCGGAACTTCCACTCCGTCAAGATAATATATTTTTACCAGGCCCACAACCTGGATAATGTTATCACCAGGTAACTTTTTCTCCATCACGAAGCTCATCGATTCCTCTAACAACAACCAAATCTCCCTGACTTAAACCTTCTTTAATTTCGACATATTCTTCGGTGGCGACGCCGATTGTTACTTTTACTTTTCGAGCTATCTTTTTCTTCCTATCAACCAGAAAGACAAAAGTATTCTCATTTTCAAGAATAGCATCTGGAGGGACGACCACAGCCTTCTCAATATTATCGGTGGTTATATTTACTTCCCCGCTCATTCCTTCACGTAAACTGGCAGGATCAATATCCGACAAATCAATTTCCACAGGGTAAACCTTGCTTCCGGTTTCAGTCATTTTAAAGTTTAGACCGATTTGCCTTACTTTCCCGAGAAAGGTTCTGTTAGGAAAGGCATCTATTTTAACTTCTACCTCAGCGCCAACTCGCACTTTATCGATATCTGATTCATCAACTTCGGCTTGAACCACATAAGAACTGGGATCAATTATCGTCATCAACGGTGCCCCCTGCATCACGGCAACGCCTGCTTTTACTTTGATCTCAGTGACTACTCCATCGATAGCTGATTTCACAGAACTCCTTTCTAGACCAAGTTTTGCTAGATCAAGAGCTGCTTTTGCCTGCTTGAGTTGACCTTCAGCGATTTTCAAATCCTCCTGAGTAGCTTGCTTATTATCATATGCTTTTTTAGTCTTTTCCTTCTGGGCAAGCGCTACATCATACGCCCCCTGAGCCTGATTAAGTTGATACTCAAGCTCTCTTTTGTCAAACACTATTAAAACATCGTCCTTCTTTACTCGATCGCCCTCTTTAACCTTGATTTCTCCAATTTTCCCACTCAGCAGGGAAACAAGCTCCACCTTATTTTTCGCAATCACTTGATGAGTAGCGGTAACAGTGATTTTCAAATCTTTTCTTTTAACTTCAGTCACGCTAACTTTTTGTTCCTCAAAGCGACTGAAATAAATCCTGCCTCCTATAATTGCTGATACAATCAACACCAGAAGTAATAACCATAGCCAGGCTTTTCTCAATCCACACCTCCAAGCAACGAGTCAAACCTGTAATAGAACTCAAAAATGTATATGCGAATTGCAAATTAGTTTAGCACCTGCATGAATACCATATCAATCATCACTTGCTACTATCCCCTGGCACACTTGAACTATTACTATGAATAAAGATGAAAGAATAAGTTAGAATATTTTGCATGAATAACCAGGAAATCCGTTTCATAATTTACTCTGATCTCGATGGGACTCTGCTTGGTGAAGAAGGATCCCTTTTAAAAACATATTCTGGGGAGTTTACAAGCATCGCCGCCGAAAGCATCGTTGCTCTTCATCTTTCTCAC
>CALIRS010000122.1 GCA_938042205.1 uncultured bacterium
TGGAGATTCACAAACCCCTTGGGGGAAAGTCCAAGAATTCATTAAAGATGCATGGGGAGAGAATGTGTTTTTAAAAAAGGTACGATTCATCTAAGTACGGATTAAAAAGATTTTGTTTTCCCCTTTCTACTTTATGATTCAAGATATTGTTTCTTTGTATTAATGGATTCAAATAAGACAGAAGAAAAAACTGAGCATATTTTTTACGGGTTACCCGCGTCTCCCGGAGTTGTTCATGGTCCGGTTTTTCGCTTCCTACATAACGATGTTGAGGTCCTAAAGTATCAAGTTGAGGAAAGCGATCATGATTCAGAAATCGAACGCTTTCATGAGGCCTTGAAAATCACAAGGAATCAAATTCAGGAAATAAGGGAGGATGTGGCCAGAAATCTTAGTGAGAAAGAAGCCTCGATTTTTGACGCTCATCTCCTGGTACTTGAAGATAATGCTTTAATTGATGATGTTGAAAAAGAGATCAAGGAAAGCGGGGAAAATGTTGAGCAATGCGTGGATCGAGTTACTCGCAAATACATGGATTTTTTCAACAAACTCGAAGATGAATACCTTCGGGAAAGGTCATCGGACCTCAATGATATATCCAAGAGATTACTTCGTAATTTAGTGGGTGAAACTGCGGCAGGAACCGCATTTCTTGACGAACCCAAGATTCTGATCTCCGAAGACTTGAGTCCCTCTGATACTGCATCACTGGATAGGTCAAAATTGCTTGGGATTGCAACTGATAGCGGGGGGATGACAAGTCACGCTGTAATTATGGCTCGAGCAAGTGGCGTTCCTGCGGTTGTAGGTTTAGGTGGCATAGCCGAAAATATTCAAGTCGGGGACTATCTTTTACTTGATGGCTTTGATGGCGTTGCGATTATAAATCCAAAGGAATCTACTTTATTCCGCTATGGAAAGGTAAAGATACGTCGCAAAAAAATAAATGAACTTCTTAATGAAGAACTCACTTTACCCGCTCAAACCAAAGACCACCAGGCAATTACTTTTCTGGCTAATGCTGATTCTGTAAATGAAGTCGAAATTGGTATTCAAAATGGTTGTGACGGTATTGGGTTATTTCGTACTGAGTCGCTTTTTTTACGCAAAAATCAAATTCCAAGTGAAGACGAACAATACCAAGAATATCGTCAAATCGTTGAAGCCGCCAAAGGACGTTTTGTCACAATCCGAACATTGGATATAGGTGGAGATAAAAAACTTAAAGGAGTTACAGACGGAAATGAACAAAACCCTTTTATGGGCTTTCGTGCGATCCGCTATTGCCTTCGACACCCTGAAATATTTCTTGATCAACTTAGGGCAATCTTAAGGGCTAGTGCTCATGGTCCTGTGCGAGTAATGTTTCCCATGATCAGCGGAGTTAATGAAGTTATTCGAGCAAAGGAACTTTTGTCTACTGCCAAGAAGCAATTGGAAGAAAAAGAAATAAATTTTGATCAGGATATTTTGGTTGGTTGTATGATCGAAACTCCTGCAGCGGTTATGATCTCAGATCTACTAGCAGAAGAAGTTGATTTCCTAAGTGTGGGTACCAATGATTTAGTACAATACTTACTTGCAGTTGATAGGGTGAACAACGAAATAGCCTATTTGTATGAGCCGCATCATCCAGCAGTTGTCCGCTGTTTAAAGAAAATTTTTGCCACGGGTAAGGAGATGGGCATTCCAGTCACTGTTTGTGGAGAGATTGCTGGAGACCCTCATTATTTACCTTTATTATTGGGGTTAGGTGCTGACTGTATTAGTGCAAGTTCTCCGTTGCTTGCTGAGCTTAAATTCTTTGGAAGGAGATTTTCTATGTCGGAGGTCAGCAAGCTTATTGACGAAGTTACTGTTTCTAAAAATCCTTTAGAAATTAAACAGAGATTAAACTCTTTCTACGAAGAGCGGGTTTCTGACTTAATTTAAATAAGCTATTCGTCTTGAAACTTTGAAGCAAAAAGAGCTTTCATTTCTGTTTCGAAGTCCTGTGCAACAGAGACATCACAATCAAAATGCAGCTCAGAATCTTTGGCGGCAGCAAGCATCATTACACCCATAATACTTTTTGCGTTAACTTTTTCATCTTCTTTTCTAACCCAGATTTCACCCTCGAAGCGGGATGCAATGCGGACTATCATTGCTGCAGGTCTAGCATGAACGCCCATTTTGTTGGAAACTTGTAGCGTGAAACTGTGTCTCGATGGTTGTTTATCTGGATCTATTTCACTCATTCTCTAGAATAAGAGTCTGATTTTAAAAAAAAGACAAAGGAAAAGTTTGGATTAGCCACAGGATAGTAGCACTCGCGATAGCGGCTGCAATATCGTCGACCATTACCCCAAGACCTTTGGGTAAAATTTGTAATTTCCTGATGCCAAGAGGTTTAGCAATATCAAAAAAACGAAATAATAGAAAGCCAAGCGTTAACCATCCTATTGATTGAATCAAAGAGTTTTCTAAAGAAGACTCATCAAAAAAAAGAAATACCAAAGGGATCGTAGAAAACTCGTCCCAAATGACCGATTTGGGATCTTCTATTTCAAGGATGATTTCAGCTCTGGTACATATAGGGATACCTATCAATATTAGGGGTATGCTAGCTAAAATTATTGAGGAAATTGAGAACTTGGCGGAGAGTAACAGGAGACCAAAAATAAGGAAGCCGAT
>CALIRS010000123.1 GCA_938042205.1 uncultured bacterium
GAGTATACGATTGGGAAATTAGTAATTTCGATGGTTCATCTGGTGCTGATTGGGATGTTCTTCAGTTCGACACCTTAGAATTCGGAAGCTCAGGAAACTTCGATATAAATATTTTGAGTCTTTCTTCGAGTGGAGGTGCGGGTGGGTTGAGCGGCACAATAACTGATAAAAATGAAACTTCAGGCTTCTTGTTTCTCGATGGAAGTGGCAGTAATGGAAGTGGGATAACTTGGGGAGCTATCAGTGCTCCCAGCCAGTCTGGTGTAATAGGTTCAAATTACTTTAGATTCAATGAAGATGTCTTTTCCTTCAACAATAATAACTATTATGGAGCTTGGAGTGTATACTTTGATAGACCGAACAATGACTTTTATCTACAATATTCTGTAGTGCCAGAACCTTCCACTTATATTATGGTAGGAGGTTTGTTAATGCTTCCGGGATATAGCTTTATTAGGAGGTTTCGTAAAAAAGATGAAGATGATGCGGGAATTTCCTAGCCATCCTTAACTAAAAGCAAAAAATTTCCCTTAATTTTCATCTAGGTCGACCAATGCCTGCAAAGATGAAAATTGGTTAATTAATCCGGAAGGCCGATCAAGTTCACCAACTATTTCGTTGAATGTTTCCTTTTTGTGTAATTGTAATTCTCTAACTCTGTCTTCAACCGTTCCCTTTGCGACCATTCTGTATATGAAAGTAGGTTTTTCTTTTCCTAATCGGTGTGCACGATCAATTGCCTGTTCCTCTGCTGCTGGGTTCCACCAAGGGTCCATTAAAAAAACATAATCTGCAGAGTTTAGAGTTACCCCCAATCCGGCTGCTTTGAGAGAAGCGAGCATTACAACTGGTTTGTTACTTTGTTCAAATGCTTTGACTGGTAAGGAACGATCACGGGTAGATCCCGTTAATTCATATACAGATAGATCGGGTAATTCCAGGTGAATTCTTTTTTTCAAGATTGCTAGAAAAGAAGTAAATTGACTGAAAATTAAAATTTTACCACCGGTTGGAGCTAAATCCCGAATTCTATCCATCAAAATATCGGATTTAATACCTCCAGGCGGAAGGTGTTCACGCCCTGGAAGCAATCCTAAGTCACAGCAAACCTGTCTTAATCTAGTTAGTAAGGCAAAGATATGCGTGGGTTTATGTCGGATTGCTTCCTGAAGATGGTTACCATATTCACCAATTGCTTGATTTGTAAGCCTTCGGTATTCTTTTTTTTGTGCTTCATCGAGCTGGCAGGGAAGTACGGTGTCAATCTTGGGAGGCAGTTCCTTGGCTACTTCAGATTTCAGCCTCCTGAGTACGAAAGGATTGATTTGCCTTCGCACCAAACGGGCTGATTTCTCAGAATCCTCTTCAAAACTCTTTTCGAATTCTTTTCTTCCACCTAATAACCCGGGCATCAAAAACCTAAAGATGGTCCAAAGGTCCAAAGCCGAATTTTCAATAGGTGTTCCTGATAAAGCCAATCTCCACTTGGCAGTTACTGCAAGACAAGTCTGAGTCAATTTTGCTTTTGGATTTTTGATTAACTGAGCTTCGTCGAGAATTGCATACCTAAAAGAAAACTTATCCAGTAAATGACGATGTCTCCTAAGTTGCGTGTAACTGGAGACCCATAGACAATTCTTATCACCCGTTGAAAAAGAATTTTCGCGGTTCAAAATTTTTACACTTAGGGAAGGAAACTTTTCTTTTGCTTCTTGTACCCAAACTTGAACCACAGAGGCAGGGCAGACAACTAAATCGGGCTCTTCTTGATTACTCTCCTTTGCTACGAGGGTAAGAGCTTGAATTGTTTTGCCCAAGCCCATTTCATCAGCTAGAAGAGCATGGCAACCTAGTTGATGAAGAGCATGAATATGAGCTATTCCTTCTTTTTGATATGGTCTCAGGAAGGTGAATTTCCGTGCGACTCCATTTGTTTGAAGTTGTCGGATGGAAGCTTCCCAATCAGCAAGTTTACCATCTGGGCGAGTCTTTAAGTATTTTCTGGCAAATAATGAAAATAACATGTACTTGGGCCAGTCAGTTCTTTTCAAGTCGCCCTTATTTCTTTGCCACCAATCAAAATCTTCGATCTGATCTTGGTTCACTTTGACCAATCCGTGTCCTCTTATAAAAGTAGAGCCAAATTTGGACTTCGCTATTTTTCTGATGCTTGCACGGCCCAATTTATGAGAACCAATCTGGAATTTTTCTCTTAGTGCCATGGAGTTTTCTGAACTGCATCTAGCTTCAATTTCCCAGTTCAGAGTTCTCTGTCCGTATTTTAATAGTCGAGCGTCTCCTTCCATCCGAATGGTGAACCCTTTTTCCCATTTATGGAGAGATTCTTCAGAGAGTAACACAATTTTTTCCCAGTCCGATAAAATAAAAGATTTTTTATCCTTACAAAAAATGAACCCGTACTTATTTGCTTCAGTTACGAACTTCATCAACGAAGGCCTGTCTACATCCTCTCGCAAGTTTTCCGATTTGGAATCATAAACAGAGATCTCTGTTTTCTTATCAAGTTTCCAGAGGGGATGAGCCACTAAACCTTCCTTTGATGAAATTTCTAGCTGGATAACAAGTGGAATCTGTGGAGATTTAGCCTGATCGGAAGAAGTTTCTTTCGTTTTCTCTTTAGTTCGATCTATTTTCGCCGCAATTTTTTCAATATAGCAAGCTTCTCCAAAAAGTGGGTCTTCGTTCTGGATTTCTGAAATAAGCTCTTCGATTTCATAAATTCCGGCTGTAGCCAGAACTTTCCCTAGTTCATCATCATCAAGAGAAGTACGAATTGAGGGTTTTTGATCAGCCCACTCCAATACAGAATAAATTTCTTCTCGATTTATTTTTTGTGTAATAATTGCCTGTTCAGCTTGAATATCTAGGGCTGAAAGTAATCCATCACGGTAATAAGTTTGTGCTTTTTTAAGAAGCTTTCCTTCAAATCCTTTTTCCCAATCTGAACCTGATAATCTATGCAACCACGCCTCAACCGCTTCGCGGGTAAAAGTTCGAGAAGGTCCATTACTTATCATATTTGAGTTAAAAAAACTGTTTTAGGTTATTGATCCTAGTGTTCTTTCCGCAAGTTGAAACCCATCAGAGATGAAAAAAGTTGTGAACATTCAAACCGAAAAATTAAAATAGGGGCTAGTTTTGGAGTGACCAGCGATAAGCATCTACAAATTTTTTGGCTGCCGACTCCCAAGAAAAACTGGTATGCATGGCATTTTTTCTAATTTTTTGAAAATTGTTTTTGTCTGAAAATAATAAAATAGCATTGTGAATAACCTGAAGGAGATCTTTTGGGTTGGGGTTTTCAAAAAGAAGACCATTGGCCTCTTCTGGCTTTTCTTTTAACGATACTATGGTATCGGCGAGCCCGCCAGTTTTTCGCCCAATAGGGATGGATCCGTATTTCATTGCATATTGTTGGGCAAGTCCACAGGGTTCAAATCTACTAGGCATTAGAAAGAAATCGGATCCGGCGAAAATTCTCCGAGCAAGGCCATCATTAAATCCAATTGTAACAGAAAGCCTACCTGACCATTTCTTGCTTAAATCAGAGAAAGCTTTTTCCTGACTTGAATCACCACTCCCAAGGATAACAAATTGACATGAGACTTCTCCAAGTAGAGA
>CALIRS010000124.1 GCA_938042205.1 uncultured bacterium
TTATGACTTCGATGTTAGTGAAACTTTTTCTCCAGAAGACCTGGAAAAGATTGAAAAGAAAATGGCTGAAATAATCAGCAGAAAAGAATCCTTTGAGCGACTTGAACTCTCCCGCAAGGAAGCAGAGAAAATACTTAAAGAGAGAGGTGAAAAATATAAACTTGAACTTCTCAAAGACATAAAGGATGAAAAAATAACATTCTACAGAACAGGAAACTTTATCGACCTCTGTCGCGGTCCGCACGTACCTTCAACCGAATATATTAGGGCATATAAATTATTACAAACTGCTGGCGCTTACTGGAAGGGCGAGGAAAGTCAGCCGATGCTTCAACGAATATATGGCACTGCTTTTCAAAATGAAGAAGAGCTAAAAAAATACCTTCACTTCATAGAGGAAGCAAAAAGACGCGATCACAGGGTCCTTGGCAAAGAACTTGATCTGTTTTCGTTTCATGAAGAAGCGGGTGCTGGTCTGGTCTTTTATCATCCTAAAGGTGCTGTAGTAAGAGAGATAATTGAAGATTTTATTAAAGAAGAATGTAAAAAGAGAGGCTATCTACCTCTCGTGACCCCCCATATACTTAAGGGTGACCTCTGGAATATTTCGGGACATTCGAGCTATTACAGGGAAAATATGTTTTATTTTGAAGTTGATAAGCGAGAGTATGCGGTAAAACCAATGAACTGTCCGGGTCATATTCTTGTTTACAAAACTAAACCTCGTTCTTACAAAGACATGCCACTTCGATTTTATGAACTGGGTACAGTTTACCGGTATGAACGGTCAGGAGTTCTTCACGGTTTGCTTCGAGTGCGGGGATTTACACAGGATGATGCGCATGTATTTGTAACTCCTGAGCAAATAGAAGATGAAGTGAAAAATATGCTTGATTTTGCTTTTTATGTGCTTAATACGTTTGGATTTGATGAGTTCAGTGTCATGTTATCGACGCGTCCTGAAAAGTTTGTGGGAACTCCTGAAATCTGGGAGAGAGCAGAGGAAGCGTTGAAAAATGCACTTCAAGCAGGGAGGATAGATTACAGAATAGACCCTGGTGAAGGAGTTTTTTACGGTCCTAAAATTGATATTAAACTTAAAGATGCAATCGGTAGAGAATGGCAGGCAACTACAATCCAGGTCGATTTCAATATTCCGGAAAGGTTTGAACTCGTTTATTGGGGAGCTGATAATTTAACTCATAGACCGGTAATGATCCACCGAGCAATTCTTGGAAGTCTAGAGCGGTTTATGGGAGCTCTGGTTGAACATTACGCCGGGGCGTTCCCGGTGTGGCTAGCACCTGTTCAGGCAGTAATAATTCCTATTGCCGATAGACATTTAAAATATGCTGAATCAGTAGCTTCAAGGCTTATCGAAAGGAAAGTAAGAGTAGATGTTGATTTTCGCTCTGAGTCAGTAAACAAGAAAATCAGAGACAACCAGAAGTTAAAAGTACCTTACATGCTTGTTATTGGAGATAGAGAAGTTGCAAATGGACAGGTCGCAGTCAGACATCGAATGAAGGGAGACCTGGGACCTGTTAGTCTTGATGATTTTGTAATAGAAATTGAGAAGGAAATTAAATCCAGGAAAGATAATTGATCATGCTGGTGTAAGAAAATCTTTATACTGATTGCAACAGGCTGTCAAAGGAGAGTGTTTTATTCTTTCCGGTTAACTTTGCACCATAAAGTGCATGATCCGCGTTTTTAATTAATTCTTCAGGGGTTAGAGAGTTATCCGGGTATGTTGAGTAGCCGATAGAAGCGGTAATAGGCTCAAAGCTTCCACCTCCCGGCATTTTTATCCGGAAATTTGCAAGATTGCCTCTTACTCTTTCAAGAACAACATAAGCCTCCTGAGCGTCGGTTTCTGGCATCAAAATTGAGAATTCATCGCCTCCATAGCGGTAAAGGAGGTCAACTTTTCTAATCGACTTCTTAATTAAATTTGCGATGGCAATTAAGCAGTCGTCTCCGAAAAGATGGCCGAATGTGTCGTTGCAGTCTTTAAAACTATCTAGATCAATCATAGCAAATGAAAGCTTCTTTTTATATCGGCGAGCTCTCTGAAACTCAATTTCAAGGTCTAAATTAAACTTTCTGCCGTTCCAGACTTCAGTAAGTGGATCTAAAAGGCTTATGTTTTGTAATTTCCGATGAAGGTTTTCAAGATTAATACCAATCCAGAGCCATCCAAAGAATGCAATCAAAAAGACGGGGATAAATATCATAATGTATTTGTCCAGCTCTTTCCACACTCTCGCATTGACCTGGGACTCATCTATTGCTGCTTTCACAATCCAGCCGGTTTTTGGTATCTTTGTAAATGATACGATTCTGACTTTTCCATCAGGGTATTTAATTTTTTTTGTACCTGAATCTCTTTCAATAATTTTCTCAAATAGGACTTCATTTTTCACGTTCTTTCCAACCCATGTTTCAGGTTGTTGACTTCTGGCAACCATGATGCCATTTTCATCAATCACAGATACGAGAACACTTTTAGGAAGGTTCATTTGAAAAAGTCGATTTTGAATCTTTGTTAAGTTGA
>CALIRS010000125.1 GCA_938042205.1 uncultured bacterium
AAACCTTCGAAAATTACTGTACCTGAATCCGGCTTTATCAAGCCTTTAAAAAGTTTTGCTACAGTTGATTTGCCACTTCCATTAGGTCCGAGAATGCAGACAAATTCACCTTTATTAACTGAAAAAGAAAAATCGACGAGAGCCTGGAGCTTTCGCCGACCTTCTCTATAGGAGAAAAAAACGTTTTTACAAAATATCACTTTTTAGACCAGCTCAATGATTGCCATTTCGGCGTTGTCGCCGTTTCTATTTCTGGTTTTGATAATTCTTGTGTACCCGCCTGCTCTATCCTCCATCCTTGGAGCAATTTCAGTAAAAAGTTTATGTACCAGCTCTTTATCCCGAAGAATATTGAAAGCTCTTCGCCGCCTGTACAGGTTATCAACTTTAGCAATATTAACTAGAGGTTCAACAACTCGCCTCAACTCTTTAGCTTTTGCCTCAGTAGTTTCTAATTTCTCATGTCTTATCAGATCACGAGCTAGGTTTTCAAGAAGAGCTTTGCGGTGTGAAGCATCCCTACCTAATTTTCTGCCTTTCTTCTGGTGACGCACCTTCCAGCCTCCTAAGCGCTATTTTTAAGATTCAAGTCAAGGTCATTCAGCTTTTTCTTTATCTCTTCCATAGACTTCTGGCCAAAATTCCTCATGTTCATAAGGTCTTCCTCAGTGCACTGAAGCAACTGTTCAAGCGTATGTATTCCATGCCGTTTTAAACAATTATAAGGCCTAACGCTTAGCTCAAGATCTTCAATTGGAGTGCTGAGAAGAGATTTTGACTCTGAGTCCTTGGTCTCAAAAATATTCCCGAGAGCACTTTCAGCTTGTTCTTTAAAAAGAAAAAGATGTTCTCCAACAATTTGGGCTGCCATAGAAACAGCTTCACCTGGCTCAACAGCGCCATTGGTGGTCACTTCTAAAATTAATTTGTCGTAGTCGGTACGTTGTCCCACCCGTGTGTTTTCGACTTTATAAGTAACTTTTTTGATCGGGGAAAATATAGAATCTATGGGAATAACTCCAATTGGGTCGTCGTTCCTTTTGTTCTTTTCTGCTGAAACATAACCCCTTCCATACTCAACCCGAAGAGTTGCTCTTAAATGTCCATCTTCAGCTACTTCCGCAATATAATGATCTTTGTTAACTACTTCGATTTCACCCGGACATTTGATATCCGCCGCCGTAACTACTGCTGGTCCTTTGACATCAATAACTGCACTATACGTACCCGGGGTAATCGTTTTGAAAACAACCCCTTTTATATTAAGAATGAATTCAATCATATCCTCCCGAACACCTGGAATACTTGTGAACTCATGCAGGATTCCTTCCACCTGAACTGCAGTGACTGCGGAACCTGGAAGTGAAGAAAGCAGCACTCTTCTCATAGTGTTCCCCAGCGTATGACCAAAACCGCGCTCAAGTGGTCCTACCACAAAAGCAGCGTAATTGGCATCCTCTGAGGTAACTTTTATCCTGGGTTTTATAATTTCAAGCATTTAGCTTACCTCCGAAAAATTCATAAATCCCATATTATTTAGAGTAAAGCTCAACAATCCTGTTCTCATCGACAGGAATGTCGATATCTTCTCTTGAAGGAAAAGAAACAACTTTTCCTTCAATTTTTTCATAATCCACCTCAAGCCAGGAAGGTACTCTTGACTTAATATTTGCTTTTTCCAGCGCTTCTTGAATCGCAATGTTTTCTTTACCTTTGCTTGAAAGAGTAATAGTGTCATTAGAGCCAATCAAAAAGGAGGGAATATTTACTTTTTTCCCATTCACTAAAAAGTGGCCATGCCTTACCATCTGGCGGGCTTCACTTCTGGAATTTGCAAACCCAAGCCTGTATACAACATTGTCAAGTCTTCTTTCCAGGATACTAAGCAGGTTTTCACCTGTTTTCCCTTTCATCCTCGAAGCCATCCGGTAATACTTTTCGAATTGAGTTTCAAGCACTCCATAAATCTTTTTTGCTTTTTGTTTTTCGCGAAGCATCTGCCCATAAGGAGTTAGCTTTCTACCTCGTCGACCTTGCTCCCCAGGAGGAAATGGTCTCCGCTCTATAGCACAATTGTCAGTAAGACACCGCTCACCTTTAAGATACAACTTTACGCCTTCTCGCCGGCATAATTTACATTTAGCATCAGAATAGCGTGCCATTTGGCTTATACCCTCCTCTTCTTCTTAGGACGACATCCGTTATGAGGAATCGGTGTCACATCAGTTATTGAAGTTACTTCCAGTCCAGCCGCTTGAAGTGTTCGGATTGCAGTTTCCCTGCCGGAACCAGCCCCTTTTACAAAAACCTCTACCTTCTTCATTCCATGCTCTATAGCCTTCTTTGCAACTTTTTCCGCTGCTAATTGAGCCGCAAATGGTGTTCCTTTCTTGGTACCGGAAAAACCAACCGTTCCTCCGGATTCCCAGCAAATGGTATTTCCACTATCGTCAGTTATGGTAATGGTGGTATTATTAAACGTGGATTTGATATGAGCTAGACCAAAAGGAATGTTTTTCTTTTCTCTTTTTTTCAATCTACTTTTTGTAACTCTTTTAGCTACCATCAAGCCTCCTTCTTCCAATCCTAATCACGATTGATAAAGATCTCAAAAAACTAATAGCCAATAGCTAAAGCCATCACTTCTTTTTTATCCCAATTGCACGACGCGGGCCTTTTCTGGTGCGCGCATTCGTTCTTGTCCTTTGGCCCCTAACAGGAAGACCCCTTTTATGTCTCAAACCTCTGTAACACCCAATCTCCATCAAACGTTTAATATTTGTAATTACCTCCTGACGAAGTTCACCTTCAACTTTAATTTCCTTTTCTATTCGGTCGCGAATTTTATGAACCTCTTCTTCAGTTAATTCTTTTACTTTCTTATCAAGGTCGATTCCCAGTGATTTAAGAATCTTTCTTGAAGTTGATCTTCCAATTCCATAAATATAGGTAAGTCCCACTTCAATTCGCTTGTTCTTAGGCAAATCAACGCCTGCAATACGAGCCAATTATCTACCCTCCTTTATCCCTGACGCTGCTTGTGTCTGGGATTGGAACAAATGACCATTACCTTTCCATTTCTTCTTATGATTTTGCATTTCGCACAAATCTTTTTCACTGAAGGACGGACCTTCATCTTTCAACCTCCGTCTATTTTTTCCTGTAAATAATTCTGCCTCGACTCAAATCGTAAGGTGTAAGCTCAACAATCACTCTGTCACCGGGAAGTATCCTGATATAATGCATTCTCATTTTCCCGGATACATGTGCCAGAACTTGATGACCATTATCCAGTTCTACTTTGAAAAACGCATTAGGAAGCGGCTCAATAACTGTTCCCTCGACTTCTATTTTCTCTTCTTTCTTCATGGTAAGAGAGCCTGCCTCCGTCAAGCGCAAAGAGTTATTATATCTATCAACATGGGTTTAGTCTATAAAAATTTTTCATGATACGTCAAAATTTCAGGTCCTGATTCTGTAACTGCTACCGTATGTTCAAAATGAGCCGAAAGTTTTCCATCAACTGTTTTTACCGTCCAATGGTCACTATCGACATAGACTTCCCACGTGCCCTCGCTTACCATTGGTTCTATAGCAAGCACAATCCCGGGCTCAAGAAGTATCCCCCTTCCGCGTTTCCCATAGTTTGGCACCTGAGGATCTTCGTGCATCTCTTTGCCTATGCCGTGACCTACAAACTGTCTTATTACATTGAATCCAGCAGACTCAGCGACTTTTTGGATTTCACTGGAAATATCGAAAAGTCTGCCTCCAGGCAAAGCTTTCGCTATCCCTGCAAAAAGACTTCTTTTAGTAGTTTCCGCAAGTCTTCTGGCATTTTCAGGAGCTTCTTCCATCACTACCGTCCAGGCAAGGTCTCCATAATATCCCTTGTATTCTACACCTAAGTCAATGCTTACCAGGTCAGTTTCCTTAATCACTTCATTTTCTGAAGGTATTCCATGTACAACGACGTTGTTTAAAGAAGTACATATCGACGCCGGAAACCCGCGGTAGCCTTTAAAAGCCGGTCGACCTCCTCTTTTAGTTATAAAATCCTCAGCAGTCTTATCAAGATAAGCGGTTGTAGTTCCTGGTTTTACATTTTCGATTAAGTAAGATAGAGCCTCAGCGGCCAGCTTTCCAGCTTCTTTCATCGCGCGAATCTCACTTTTAGATTTCAAATGAATCATCCGGTTTTTAGGACCCTTTCAATCTCTTGCGTGACTTCTTCAACGGAATTTTTACCTTCGACATTTCGAAGCACGCTTTTCTTACGATAGTAACTAATCAGAGGCACTGTTTCTTGATTGTACACCCTTAAACGATTTCTGATAACTTCTTCACGGTCGTCATCCCTCTGATAAAGTTCTCCCCCGCAATCGTTACAGATACCATCCTTAACTGGGGGAGAATATAAGAGATGATAAATTCTGCCGCATTTTGCACAGCTTCTTCTTCCTGAAAGTCTCCTGACTATCTCTTCCTCGTCAACTTCAATGTTTATTACATAGTCAATCTTTTTATTCGATTTTGCCAGTACTTTGTCAAGAGCTGCTGCTTGAGTTACAGTTCTTGGGAAACCGTCGAAAATACAACCTTTCTTGCAATCAGGTTCTGAAATTCTTTCCTGAATAATTCCAATAACAATCTCATCTGGAACCAGCTCTCCCTTTTCCATATATCCCTTCGCCACAAGTCCAAGCTCTGTTCCTCGAGCTACCGCTTCTCTAAGAATATCACCGGTAGAAATGTGTGGTATTCCAAGCTCCTTCGCAAAAATATCCGCCTGCGTACCCTTTCCTACTCCGGGTGCTCCCAGAAATATCAAAAACATTAGACCACCTTAAGTAACAAATCCCTCGTAATGCCTCATCAAAAGTTGCGCTTCTACCTGTTTTGAAGTTTCAAGTGCAACGCCAACGAGAATCAAAATTGAAGTTCCCCCGAAATTGCTGAAAAAAGGGTCATTCAGGGTTCTTAATAAAATCATTGGAATAATCGCGATAATAGCTATGAATATCGCTCCTGGAAAAGTGATTCGTGTTAACACTCGATTGATGTATTCCGCAGTAGGCATTCCAGGTCTTATTCCTGGAATAAAACCACCCCACTTCTTAAGGTTATCTGCAATGTTTACCGGATTAAATACAAGCTCAGCATAAAAGAAAGCAAACACTACAATCAGAATGAAGTAAAAAATCATATAGAGCAGGCTGCCGGGCTCAATATAACTGGAAAAATTGCTTACTCTCTCTGAAGGAAAGAATTTGGCAATCGTGCTCGGAAAGACTAAAAAAGCGGCTGCAAATATTATTGGTATAACACCAGCAGAATTGACCTTTATCGGCAGGTAAGTACTCGCGCCTCCATATACTCTTCTTCCTACCACTCTTTTAGCATACTGTATCGGAATTCTTCTTTGCCCAAGTTCTACATAAATAATTGCCATAAACATAATCACCAAAACTGCTACAGTCAAAACGACAAGATACTTAGGTCCGACCTGAAAAGTGCGAATCATTGAATCTGGAAATCTGGAAATAATACTGATAAATATTAACAGTGACATTCCATTTCCTATTCCTCTCTGGGTAATTAGCTCTCCAAGCCACATTACTAAAGCTGTTCCTGAAACAAGAGTGGTAATTATTACCACCCGATTGATTAGAGGTACAGGAATTTGAAGAGATCTCTGAATATAGTAAGTCATTCCAAAAGATTGTGAAAATGCCAGCACCAGTGTTAAATATCTCGTCCATTGAGTTATCTTGCG
Source organism: uncultured bacterium (assembly GCA_938042205.1). Lineage (GTDB taxonomy): Bacteria > Actinomycetota > Aquicultoria > SKW223 > SKW223 > CALIRS01. The sequence goes on from CALIRS010000125.1 coordinate 5,777, forward strand.
TTGTCCGGTTTCACCCTCTTTTGCCCATTCTTCAACTTTGGGAATGAGTACTGTCAGAAGCTGCATTACGATTGAAGCAGTAATGTAAGGCATGATTCCCAGTGCGAAGACAGCAAATTCAGAAAGTGCACCACCAGCAAAAAGGTCTAAAAATCCAAGCAGTCCTCCAGCCTCAAAAAGGCTTCTTACGGCTCCTACCGGAATACCTGGTGTTGGAATATGAGCACCAAATCTATAAACAACCACAATTCCTAAAGTAAAAAGTATCTTGTATCTTAAATCAGGCAATCGCCAGGCATTTTTAAGTGCCTCTATCATGATACTATCTCAACCTTTCCGCCAGATTTCTCAATCATTTTGCGTGCATTATCTGAAACTGCATGAACCTGAATCGATTTCAACTTTACTTTTAGTTCTCCCCTTGAAAGTAACTTCACAGGATAATCGCTTTTCTTAATAATCTTTTTTTCGACCAGCATGTCCAGCGTAACCTTATCACCATCCGAAAAAACATTAAGCTGATCGAGATTTACAGGGGTATACCTGACTTGAAATATGTTTTTAAAACCAGGATAAGAAGGAAGTCTTCTCTGAATCGGGGTTTGTCCGCCCTCAAAAAAGGGTCCTTTCCCGCCGCCGCTTCTTGCCTTTTGACCTTTTGTTCCCCTGGTAGCAGTAACCCCATGACCTGAGCCAAGACCTCTTCCAACCCTTTTTCTTCTTTTCTTAGCTCCTCTGGCAGGTTTTAGATTTTCGAGCTTCAAAACATCCTCCTTAATCCTCCACCTGCTCAATAGAAAGCAGGTGAGAAATAGAATTCACCATGCCCCTTATTTGCGGGGTATCCCGGTGAATCCTGGACTTACCAATTTTCCCAAGGCCTAAAGCTTTCAGTGTTCTTTTCTGAATCTCGTTTCGGCCAATTCCACTTTTAACCTGCGTAATTTTCAGAAATTTACCTTCTTTCTTCTTAGTCATTTGTTTCACCCTTAATTTTTTCTTAACTCTTTAACCTTTTCAGGATCATAAAGCTGACGCAACCCTTTTTCGGCAGCTCTGGTAACGTTTATAGCATTATTTGAACCCAGAGATTTCGCCAGAATATCCTTTATTCCAGCAACCTCAAAAAGTTGTCTCAGAGGACCTCCAGCAATTATTCCAGTTCCTGGAGCAGCTGGTTTCATCAAAACTTTTGACGCTTTGTATTCAGCTACGATTTCATGAGGTATGGTACTCCCTTTTAAGGGCACTTCTATTATGTTTTTCCGCGCATCTTGAATGGCCTTCTTGATTGCCATTGGTATTTCAGACGCCTTGCCATAACCGACTCCTACTCTCCCTTGTCCATCACCAACGACCACAAGAGCGCACATCTTGAAACGTCTACCTCCCTTGGTTACTTTGGCAACCCGATTAACGAACACTACTCTTTCTTCAAACTGAGCCTCATCTGCGGGCAATTCAAAATCATTTACCATACGATTCCTCCTTAAAATTCGAGCCCGGCTTCTCGAGCCGCCTCAGCAAGCGCTTTCACACGCCCATGGTACTTATATCCAGCTCTATCAAATACCACTTTCTTTATTCCCGATTTTTTAGCTCTTTGTGCAATTAGTTTTCCTACTTCAGCTGCTGCTTCTTTGCTCTTTGTGCTTTTAAGTTTTTCTTTGAGTTTCTTTTCCATAGATGAAGCTGATGCAAGCGTCCTTCCATTTTCATCATCAACTAGCTGACACGAAATATACCTGTTTGACCTGAAAATACAAAGTCTCGGAATTTCTGAGGTTCCAAAAATCTTTTTTCTAACTCTCAGATGTCTGACTTTTCTTTTTCTAACTTTTTCCAGGACTGTCATCTGTCACCTTCCTATTTTGTCGACTTTCCAGCTTTGCGCCGGACAAACTCCCCAGCGTAGCGGATACCTTTACCTTTATAAGGTTCAGGTTTTCTAATCCTCCTGATATTGGCAGCTACCTGCCCAACCACTTCCTTGTTAATACCTGAAACTACTATCATCGTTGGACTCGGTACTTCAAAATTGACCCCTTCAACTTTCTTAACAACCACCGGTTTAGAGTAACCAATTGAGATTTCGAGATCCTGTCCTTTAAGCGCAGCCCGATATCCAACACCCACGATTTCCAGAGATTTTTTGAAACCTTCACTAACTCCGGTCACCATATTAGCCAGAACTGATCGGGTAGTTCCATGAAGAGCTCTGTGAAAATTGTCCTCGGAAAATCTTTCGACAATAATTTCGTTTCCCTCTTTTTTAATGATTACTTCAGGGTGAAACTGCCTTTCAAGCTCACCCTTAGGACCTTTAACCCTAATATAATTATTATTCCCAATTTCGACCTCGACACCTGAAGGAACTGGTATCGGCTTCTTTCCTATCTTAGACATCTCACCATCCCTACCAGACGTAGCAAATAACTTCCCCGCCAAGACCTCGGGCTCTTGCCTCGCGATCGGTCAATAATCCTTTTGAGGTTGAAATAATAGCGATACCAAGACCGCCAAGAACCCTTGGTACTTCATCTTTCTTAACATAAACCTTAAGACCCGGTTTAGAAATTTTTCTGATACCTTTTATTATTTGCTGTTTGTCTTTCGTATATCGCAACTTTACTCTTAAGACATTAAACGGATTGGATTCGATTAACTGGTAATCTTCAATAAACCCTTCTCTTTTCAAAATCTCAGCTATTTGAACTTTCATCTTCGAAGAAGGCATTTCTGCGTAAGCGTGCTTTGCCTTTGAAGCATTTTTTATTCTTACCAGCATGTCCGCGATCGGGTCTGTGACCACAACGCTTTTCATCCCTACCAGCTCGCTTTCCTGAGACCGCAGATTTCGCCTCGATGAACCAGGGTGCGAATGCAAAGTCGGCACAAGCCAAACTTTGTATAAAATCCTCTCGACCTCCCGCACCTTGGACATCTGTTATAACGCCTCACTTCATATTTAGGTTTCTTCTTAGCTTTGACCATCAAAGCTTTACGCGTCATCTTTTTCCTCCATTAATTTTTACTTCTTAAAAGGAAAACCAAATCTTTCCAGTAAAGCTCTGGCAAGATTATCATCTTTCGCATCGGTCACTATAGAAATATCCATACCCAACTGATGCACCACCTTATCGATATCCACTTCTGGAAAGATAAGCTGATCATTTACTCCAAAAGTGTAATTACCTTGCCCGTCAAAAGCCTTAGGCGACAATCCACGAAAATCACGAACTCGTGGCAAAGCCACACTTATCAAGCGATCAAGAAATTCGTACATCCTATCTCCCCGAATAGTGACCTTTGCTCCCACTGGCATTCCCTGACGTATCTTAAATCCGGCTATCGACTTTCTAGCTCTTCTCAACTGAGGTTTTTGACCGGTA
>CALIRS010000126.1 GCA_938042205.1 uncultured bacterium
CTCCCAGACTAAGCGTAACATCATACCGCTTTAGAATTTCCAGAACCTCGTCAAAGTATTCGTAGTAAGGATTTTCTTTTTCATTATGAATCATCCAGGCAACAAGAAAAGAACCACCGCGAGATACTACTCCTATCAAGCGAGGGTACTTTTCCAAAATTTCAACTGCCTTTAAATTGACCCCGGAATGAATGGTCATGAAATCAACACCATCTTTTGCCTGCAGTTTGATTGCTTCCATAAAATCTTTTCTTTTCATCTTCACGATGCTTCCATGTTTTTCAATAGCTCTTAGAGCTGCTTCATAAATAGGAACAGTCCCTACCGGAACAGGTGACGAGTTAATTATTTCTTTTCTAAGTTTGCCGACGTCTCCACCCGTGCTAAGATCCATTATCGTATCTGCCCCGGAATGAACTGCTACTTTTAATTTCTCAAGCTCTACTTTAAGGTCAGGATATTTTTCAGAAGAACCGATGTTTGCGTTAATTTTTACTTTCATACCTTCTCCGATAGCACAGGGTTCCTTGATAGTACGAAGAATGTTATGAGGAACAACCACTCTTCCTGAAAGAATCTTTTTTACCAGAAGGTCAACGCTTACTCCCTCTTCCCTCGCGATGTTTTTTAAATAGCCAGGAAACACACCTTCCTTTAAATTTCTTAAAAGGTTTTTTTTAATAACCTTCAATTACATTCTCCTCTTTCCAAAGTTAGATAACTACTTTCAAATAGTTCAACCAATTCTCTGGCAGCACCTTCCGGGTTTTCAGCCCGGGTAATTGCAGAAACTACTGCTACACAGTCAGCACCAGCCTCGATGACGTCCAATATATTTACCTTGTTAATGCCACCAATAGCAACTACCGGAATATCAATCTCACTTTTGACCTGCCTTAATATTTCGAGTCCGAGTCCCTCTCCAGCATCTTCTTTTGTAGATGTATTAAAAACGGGACTTACGGCAACATAAGAAGCTCCTTCACTTTGGGCTTCACGCGCCTCTTCAAGACTCGCAACAGAAACTCCTACTATAAATTCCTTCCCCACAATTTTTCTAATTTCTCTGACTGGCAAATCATCCTTTCCAACATGAATACCGTCTGCTCCGGACAACATAGCAATATCGAGTCTATCATTAATCATAAAAAGGGCATTATATTCATTACAGATATTCTTAACTTCTTTAGCTGTTTTCAGGAACTTCCTTCCACTGGCTGTTTTCTCCCGAAGCTGAATCAATTTTACTCCTGCTCTAAGAGCTGCTTTTGCATATTCAAAGTGTCCTTTCTTATATTCTTCGGTTACCAGGTAAATTCCTTTTATTTTTTTCATCAAACAATTTCCACCTTCTTCATTCGTGAAATAGTTTCGTCTGTTAGATTGTACGTTACATTATAAATTTCCTGATGAAAGGAGCCTGGCTGCTTATCTGCCTTCTTCGCCGCAAGCTCCCCGATAATTCCAAAAGCAGCTAATCCCTCAACAGCACTTTCAAATCTGTCTTCTCCTATAGAAAGAAAAATAGCTAACGTGGTGGTGGCCATGCAGCCTGTACCTGTGACTGTGGAAAGCATCGGATGACCATTTTTTATAAGAGCCAATCTTCTTCCATCGCTTACGTAATCGGTGACACCTGTAGCACAAACAAGACAATCCCATTTATGAGCCAGCTCTTTGACAGAAGTCTCAATTATTTCTTCACCTCCAAGAGCTTCAACTCCGGCAATAGCTGCTTGATAACCCGCAAGAATGGAAACCTCAGCTATATTCCCCCTTATCGCCGCAATCTTAACTTCTTTCATGATTTTCCTTGCAGAATCAGTTCTTAAAAATGTCGCACCAGCACCCACAGGGTCGAGTATAACAGGTATATCCAGATTGTTTGCTTCCTTACCAGCCACTATCATAGACTCAACTTGAAGCTTATCGAGCGTTCCAATGTTTAAAAGAAGAGCCCTGGCATGAGAAACCATTTCGCCTACCTCATCAATTGAATGAGACATCACCGGAAGAGCCCCGAATGCAAGAGTCAGGTTAGCTGTTTCATTGGCCACAACGTAATTGGTGATGTGGTGAATCAAAGGTCTTTCCTCCCTGATTTTTTCAAGATACAAAAACATCCTCTCCTTTCATCAGTAATAAAAAACCGCCTCCAACGGAGACGGACCATCTTACTTTTGCTTTCCCTCCGCTGGCATTACCCAGTTCAGGTTCAAGCGGTCTTCTGGTTACACCAGAACTCTCAGCCAGTAACACTGACTCCCGCAAGCTCCTGGATTATTTAATTTTGCAAATATTATACAGCTTAACCTGAATTAAATGCCAGAGCCACCTTCTGTGGTAGTAACACCAGATACTTTTGAAAGAATTTGCCCGAAAGCGCCTGCAATTACAAGATACGCATAAAAAGTTCCTACCAGAGTCAAAAGCCACCCGATTATAGGGACAATTGATAAAATTGATATCACAACAATAGCTGCAATATATGCCACTATTCCAAGTACATATGACCCAATGTCACTACTCATTAAAGAAAATATCCTTGAGAATTCGAAACAGGAAGAAAGGTTTCTATTTTTTGAAAAGTTCATCATTATAGCAGGATACATAAAAGCAACAAAAAGCATCCAGATTATTACTATAAAAACGCTCAGTCCAAAGGCTCCGAACCCGGAAGGCTCTCCTTTCGAAGTTATGGCGCTCATAATTAAAGGAAAAGCCCCCAAGGCCATGATAATAAGACCCGGAAGTCCCCAGACAAATAAGGCTATTACCAGC
>CALIRS010000127.1 GCA_938042205.1 uncultured bacterium
TGTCGGTGATGGGAAAGTGGAAGGGCTTGAAGTAGTTTGCTGTGTAAGTGTTTTTGATGAGCAAGGACGATTCAACCCGCGATTTGATGAGGGGAAAGTCCAGGTTATAAAGGGTGATATGGTAATATTTGCTATCGGACAGTATGGAGATATGAGTTTTGCAGAAGGATCAAGTGTTGAGGTTGATGAAAGAGGAAGACTTGTGCTTAATCCAGAAACCTTGCAAACTACTGTACCCAATGTTTTTGCCTGTGGAGAGATAACAACCGGTCCCAGCACTGCTATTAGATCAATTGGCACGGGACATGAAGTTGCTGAGAAGGTACACCGTTTCTTGAGAGGTAAGAAAATTAATTCCGAAAGAGTAATATATACAGGGGTTTATCCAAAGCCAGTTGGACCCCCAATGGAATTCATAAAAGAACCAGAAAGAAGAAGACATCACATGCCAAAACTTAAACCTGCAGAAAGAAAAAACAATTTTAAACAGATAGAGCTTGGGTATTCAGAAAAGCACGCTTTGGAAGAGGCAATGAGATGCCTTCAATGTGATTCAATGGCTTGTATTGGGTGTCGGTTTTGTGCCCGAGCCTGCCCGGATTTCTGTATCAATGTTGAAAGAAAAGAAGCTAGATTAAATAAATTCGTTGTTAAATGGGATTATGATATGGAGAAATGCTGTTTTTGTGGTTTGTGTGAGAGTGCCTGTCCGACAAAGACTCTTAGAATGTCACAGGAATTTAAGAACTCAAGTTATGACAGAGCTACTTTCTCACTGGATAAAGACTTTATGTTAAGGATGATCAAGAAATGAGGTTAGAAGATGTCCTTGCACTATTGCTGTGTATCGTAATGGTAGCAACTTCAGCAGTGGCTGTAAGCTCCACAAGGCTGATGCGAGCAGCCATCGCCTTTGCGGCTTCTTTGTTCATTATGGGACTTATTTATATCTCTTTAGGGCAGACTTTTCTTGGATTAATACAGATCTTTCTTTACGTCGGCGGGGTTGCGGTGCTCATAGTTTTTGCTTTTTTAACGGCTTTCAGTACCGAGGAGGTCGAATATGAAAAGTCAATTACGGAAAGTGCCGGCATCGCTCTTGGTTTATTGACAACACTCCTCCTTGCCATCATATTTTTGAAGCTTTCAGAAAATATCAAGGCACCAGCCGTTGAAGTTACGGTCCAGGAAGTAGGTAAACTTTTAATGACCAGATACCTCTTTCAGTTTGAAGCAATATCGATTTTGCTTCTGGCTTCAATTGTAGCCGCACTGACGTTTGTTCTAAAAGGGAGGAAGTAATGAGCGGAAAGATAGTACTCATAGCTGCAAGCATGATTGCCGGACTCGGGGTTTACGGTCTTCTTTCAAGAAGAAATTTTGCTTTTTTCTTGCTTTCACTTGAGTTGCTTTTTAACTCAGCGGTGCTTTCCCTGGTTGGTCTGGTTTATATCGGTTATTTAAGTATTGAAGGGATTCTGGCTGCTATCTTTTTACTGGCTGTTGGTGCGGCAGAACTTGCGGTGGGATTTGCCATTGCAGTGGTGCTTAAGAAGAAGTATCAGATGGCTGATACCTTAAAAATTACAACACTCAGGGGGTAAAATGAGCCAGGTAACTTTGTTGACACTTATACTATTAATACTTTCCCTTCTGGTTTTTATTTTGAAATCGGTTACCGGTAGCCGGCTGAAAACTTTATTACCTTACATTTCAGTTGCAGTTTCATCATCAGTGCTAATCTTATCAATTTTAGTCATGGTGCTTGTCCTCAGGCAAGGTCCGGAATATTATTCTTACCCCTGGATAAAGCTAAATTTTGTTTCTATTTTTGCTGGAATTTATCTTGACAAGCTGTCAGCCTTGATGCTTTTTCTGGTAGCACTGGTATCATTCTGTGTTCAATTTTATTCTCTTTCCTATATGCATCATGATCCCAGGATAGATCATTATTTTGCATTTCTATCACTTTTTGCTTTTTCAATGATTGGACTAGTGGTTTCTTCCAACCTTCTTATTACTTTTGTATTCTGGGAATTGGTTGGACTTTGTTCTTATCTTCTGATTGGTTTCTGGTTTGAAAGAGTTGCGGCTGCTAATGCCGCTGTAAAAGCCTTGATTGTTACGAGAATCGGAGATATAGGCTTTCTTTTTGGCATCGCCTATATTCTAAAAGAAACAGGAACTCTTGATATTGTAGAACTTTCACACCTTCAAGTAGCACCTGAGGTATTTTCCCTGGCAGCGTTATTGCTCTTCATTGGAGCCATTGGAAAATCAGCTCAGTTTCCACTTCACGTGTGGTTACCGGATGCCATGGAAGGCCCGACTCCAGTTTCAGCTTTAATTCATGCTGCTACTATGGTAGCAGCAGGAGTGTACCTTTTAGTAAGAGTACAGTATCTTTTTGCCGGAAAAGACCCAAGAGTCATAGTTCTGGCAATTGGCCTAGTTACTGCATTGATGTCTGCGTTCATGGCGCTCTTTCAAAGGGATGTTAAAAAAGTTCTCGCCTTTTCCACGATTTCGCAGCTTGGATATATGATGGTTGCTATTGGTTTAGGGACATTTTCTGCAGGGATGTTTCACCTGACTACTCATGCTTTTTTTAAAGCGCTTCTGTTTTTGGCTGCCGGCAGCATTTTTCACGCTGCTCATACTCTTGATATTTTTGAAATGGGTGGCCTTTTGAGGAAAATGCCTTTAACGACCATACTTTT
>CALIRS010000128.1 GCA_938042205.1 uncultured bacterium
AACAGGTTGATGTGGTATTAAAGCTTGTGGACCTTACTGATCGACGCAATAGCATTGTAAAAACATTTTCTGGAGGAATGAAACGTAGACTTGAAATTGCCAGAGGATTGATTCATTTTCCAAAAGTACTTTTCTTAGATGAGCCCACTCTTGGTCTTGATCCTCAAACAAGAGCTCACCTCTGGGAATATATTATGAAGGTTAAAGAGGAACATGGAATGACCATTTTTATGACTACACATTATATGAATGAAGCAGAAAACTGCGATCATATTGGAATTATTGATTACGGGAAAATTGTTGCACTCGACACTCCAGACAACCTTAAGAAACTCGTTGGCGGTGACATTATCAGACTTGAGACGAATGAAATTGAAAAGCTGAAATCGGAAATTACAACAAGATACGGAATCCAGGTTAAAGAAGACAGGGAGTCAGTTTATTTTGAGGTTGAGAGTGGTGAAAAATTTTTACCTGCTATCCTGCGCGATATTGAAAGTACGATAAATTCAATTGAACTTCGAAAACCGACTCTCGACGATGTTTTTCTTTATTTAACGGGACGGAAAATTCGAGAGGAGGAAGCTTCTCAAACAGATTTGATGAGAAGACACATGATGATAAGACATCGATGAAGGGAAGGTATATGATAGCGTTTAGAGCTGCGTTCACTATCTGGCAGAGAGAAATTATAAGGTACCTTAGGGACAAGAGCAGAATTGCAACTTCATTAATTCAGCCAGTGATGTTTTTTATCATATTTGGTTCCGGATTTCGTAAGATTCTTACTCAGGGAAGTTTTGGCGTCGATTACATTCAGTTTATGTTTCCCGGAATTATTGCTATGAGTGTTATGGGAACAGCGTTTTTTTCAACAATAAGTACTGTGTGGGATAGAGAATTTGGATTTCTTAAAGAAATTTTAGTGGCACCTGTTCCAAGAACAGGCATTGCTATTGGCAAAGCACTGGGAGCCACCACAATCGCTTCCTTTCAAGCGCTTATTCTGCTTGTTATTGGTCCCTTTATTGGACTTTCGATGAATCTGGTAACTTTTTTTAAACTTTTTCCGGTAATGCTTATTCTTGCTTTCACTATTTCAGGCCTCGGGCTTTTGATTGCCTCATTAATGAGGACTACAGAAAGTTTTGGTCTCATAATGCAACTTTTAATATTTCCCATGTTTTTTCTTTCCGGAGCTTTCTTCCCTCTAACTTCAGCTCCGGACTGGATGAAATTTCTTTCGGCAATTAATCCTCTTACTTATGGTGTGGATTCGATGAGACAATTGCTTCTTGAAACCAAATTTCCTCAATCTATTGTTGACAGATTTGTGTTGCACCCAGTTCATACTGATATCATATTTCTCCTTGGTATTTCAGCTCTACTCATTGGAGCCGCTGTTTACGCTTTTAACATCCGGGACTAACTAACCACCCTTCCCCCGGGAACCCCCGGGGCCCGGAGGCCCGGGGGTCAGGTCTTGAATTGTGAATTCCGCAGGTCATGCGTATGATAGTAGTAGCGATTTTTCAATTTTTACTCTTTATTTATACATTCTTAAGATGGCTAAATTTAATAACCTGGCGTGTAGTTTCCAAGTGGTATAATCAAGAACTATGAATTTTAGAAGGGTTTGTATCTAAACTGAAACGTCTGTATCGTTCCCGAAAAAACCGTGTCATCGCTGGTGTTTGTGGAGGACTTGGAGAATATTTCGAGGTAGACCCGGTTCTGATGAGAGTGGTGTTTGTAGCTTTAACCTTTCTTAACGGAGCCGGCATCATTCTTTACATCATTCTTGCAGTAATAATTCCGAATGAACCTGAATTTGAGGAGGAAGCTGAAGTCAGAAACAAGAAGGAACAAGCCAGGGAAATATCTGAGAGTGCTCGAAAGGCAGCTGGGGATTTTGCCGAAGACGTAAAGTCACTTGCGAAAGAATTTAAAAAAGAGGGTAGCTGGTTATCTGAAAAACGCAATTTGTTAGCCTTAGGATTAATCATTCTTGGTATCATTCTTCTTCTTGAAATAACGATTTCCTGGTTTTCTTTCAGCTGGAAATTTTTCTGGCCTGTACTCCTGATTATTATAGGGATTTATATTATTTTAAAAAGGTAAATATAATGGTGAAAAAGAGAGAAGAAGCGGAAAATTCGTCGAAAAGGAAAAATATTCAAAAAAGATCAGGTGATCATGAACCCAGAAGCCAGTCCCAGAAAAACCAGGAAAGAAAAAGCGAAAAAAGTAAAGCATTTAATTTTGGGAAAATACTCCTGGGATTATTACTAATCTTTCTCGGCATTCTCTTACTGGGCGAGACCTCCGGTCTTTTTCAAATAAGAATAAATATCTGGCAATTCTGGCCTGTAATTCTGGTTTTCATCGGATTATCGCTTCTTACCGGGGAACGGAGAACTTCATCGATAATCGCAGGGGTTGTAATATTGGTTGTCCTGATCATCATAGGCGCTTCTATATATTACGAAAATCTGAAGGCAGAAAAGGGCGGATTCACAACTGACGAGATATCAGTTGATAAGAAAGAGGGAGTTAAAAAAGCACTGGTTAGAGTAAAGGTTGGAGCTGGAAAGCTTAACATATCTGGAGGTTCAGATAAGTTAGTATCTGGTTATTTTGAGTCAGATATCTCGAGGCTTGAGACAGAGTCAAGCGTTGAGGACAGTATACAGAAAGTGACATTATCAACCTCTGGTAACTGGTCAGGATGGGGAATGAGAGTAAACAATCTTCGACTCTTTCTAAATTCAGCTTTGAGAATGGGACTTGAACTGGAAACAGGGGCAATGGACATGAATGTTGATTTAAGTGATGTAAGAGCGGAATCAGTAGATATCAAAACGGGAGCATCAAATCTAAATCTTATCTTAGGTAACAAAGCTGAAAGAAGTAACATTTTAATAAAGTCAGGCGCAAGCTCAATTAATCTTACTATTCCAGAAAATACAGGAGTAAGACTCATTCTTACTTCTGGACTCTCTTCAATGCAGATTCCCCCTGATTTTGAAAAAGTTACAGAAAATGTATATGAGTCAAAAAACTTTATAGATGTGGAAAATAAA
>CALIRS010000129.1 GCA_938042205.1 uncultured bacterium
CTTTTTTGCAGTAATAGCATCTATCAGATGGATTTTCTAAATATTTTTCAATCTTCAGTTCGTTGGTTTTAAAGCAGCAGAGAGAGGCATCAACCCACCTTACAAAAGAATAGATTTGCGCCTTAGATTCAACACTTTCAACTGCAGAAACTCCATAAAAGACGACAAAAGGGACAGCTGCCTCTTTTGCGGCGTAAATGAGAAGGCCCGAATCCATTCCTCCAGAAAAACAGATTGCCACAGGAGCATTTTCTTCAAACCATATTTTTAGTTTTTCGACAACAGCGTATTCTTTCATGTTATGGCAAGCATCCTTTCAATTGCTCTAAGAGCCCTCTCTCTGGTTCCCTTTCTAACCGTAACCTGCGGACTAAGATTTACAAGGGAATCAAAAACCTTCTTGAGAGTTATTTTTTTCATATTAGGGCAGATTGCTTTTTTATTCAGTGGCACAAACTCCTTTTCTGGGTAAAGTTTTTGAAGACGATAAACCATTCCTGTTTCTGTTCCTAAAACAAACTGGCGAGCATCGATTTCTCCTGGCAGCCTTGTCATTCCTCCTGTAGAAAGCACATAGTCTGCCATATCTTGAACCTCCAGAATGCATTCAGGGTGCACAACAATAATAGCATCCGGAAATTCTTTTCTCGCTTTCAACATATCATCAACGGTAAACCTGGCGTGGGTAGGGCAGAAACCATCCCAGCCAATAATAGACTTATTTGTTCTTTTAGCTACATAACCTGCCAGATACTGGTCGGGAACGAAAATGACCGTGTTTGAATCCAGTGAGTTGACCACTTTGACAGCATTTGAACTTGTACAGCAAATACTAACCTCAGCTTTTACAGCTGCCGAGGTATTAACATAGGCGACCGCAGGACGTCCAGGATTTTCCTTTTTAAGCTCTTTAACGTCCTTTGCGGTTATCATGTCTGCCAGGGGGCAACCGGCTTTTAAGTCAGGAAGAATAACCGGCTTGTCAGGATTAAGAATAGCAGCCGTTTCAGCCATGAAATGCACCCCGCAAAATATAATCATCCGGGCATCCTTTGCAGCCGCTGCTTTGCGTGAGAGTTCAAGGGAATCCCCAACAAAATCGGCAATGTCCTGCACTTCTGGAAGTTGATAGTTATGCGCTAAAATGATCGCCTGTTTTTTAATAGCCAGCTCCCTGACTTTTTCCTTAAGTGTTTGCTCTTCGACCGCTGCTTCTAAATCTAAAGCCATTTTTTGATTACTCCTCCGCCAATGACAACCTCACCATCATAGAAGACAACTGATTGCCCTGGTGCCGGGAAGGCACATGGTTCAATGAACTTTACCCTTGCTCTGTCATGGTTTATTATTCTAACTTCTGCTTTTACAGGTTGCATCCGGTATCTTGCTTTGACCAAACAATCGAGTCTTTCACTTAAGATATCGTTAGCAGGGAATGAAAGCTCTTTGAGTTCGATTCCATGCGGGAATAAATCTTCCTTTTCGCCGACAACTATTCTGTTGTGTTTCGGTTCAATCTTAATTACGTAAAGAGGTTTTCCTGCAGAAATACCAAGACCTTTCCTCTGTCCTACAGTGTAAAAAGCAATTCCCTTATGGATTCCAACAACATTTCCTTCTTTGTCAACAATTTCTCCAGAAGATTCTTTAACGTTAAATTTATTTTTTAAAAAATCTTTATAGTTATCAGGAACAAAGCAAATTTCCTGGCTTTCAAATGGAAAATCGATTTCAGGGAATACGGTCCTGGCAAGTTTTTTAATATCCAGTTTCATTCTGGTGCCAAGCGGCAGAACAAGTCTTCGAAGATGCTTTTGCGTCAGACGGTAAAGAAAATAGGACTGGTCTTTTTCAGCATCGATTGCTTTAGCAATGAAATATTTTCCATCTTTTTGAACTACACGAGCGTAATGCCCGGTAGAATACAAATCTGCTCCGGCTTCTTTTACTACCTCTTCAAGAGCTTCCATTTTGATGAGAGGATTACAGAAGACACAGGGGTTAGGCGTAAATCCGGATAAGTAACTTTTGACAAAAGGTTCTATTATTAACTTGTAAAATTTTTCGGATAGGTTTTTTATTGCAAAAGGGATACCTAATCGTTCGCAAACATTTATTGCTCGCTCAAAATCTGCACAGCAATGTCTGAAGGATCTCTCACCAAGCCATGACTCGTCGAAAAGCTGAAAACTTACACCTATTACCTGATAACCTTCTTCTTTTAAAAGGTAAGCAGCGACGGAAGAGTCCACTCCACCGCTCATTGCCACCACAATTGACTTCATGTCTTAATCACTTAAAAAAGCGTTTTCTATAATTAAAGCTTTAACTTTCCGCTGAACTTTGATGATGTAAGACATCAAAACCTCTCTTATAGCTTTCAAGCTTAAAAGTGTAAAGCTTGTGGCAGAAAAGCGCTAAAGAAGATCGCTGTATTCTATTTCCATCAGACGTTTAGTTTCTTCTTCAAGAGCAGGGGGCAGCCCTTCAATATCCACATTAAGAAAGCCTCTTACAAGAAGTGAAGTAGCCTGGTCAGCTGTGAGTCCTCTTGACATTAAATAAAGGATTTGTTCTTCGGCAAGCTTGCCTACCGCTGCCTCGTGAGATAATTCAAGATCCTTTTGCTTAGCGTCCAGTTCAGGAATCGCAACTATTCTTCCATAATCAGAAAGTATTAGCCCGTGACACTCAAGATGACCCTTTACATCTTTTGACAATCCAATCATGTTTCCGCGGGATATGATTTCGGATGCGTCATCCGCGATTACTCTGGCAATTATTTCTGCTCGTGTCTTCGGGGCTTCAAATACAGCACGGGCACCAATATCAAAACGTGAGATCCCGAGTCCGTAGATGATGGAGTTTAGCCTGGCACGAGAACCCATTCCTCTTAAAAAGACTGTGGGATACATCTGTAAAGTGCTTACTTCCTTAAGACAAATATAGTTATTTATAAATGTGCCTCCTTCTTCAACAATAACACCTGTCCGTGGTCTTACATGTACTTCTTTATTCCAGGAATGTACCATGGTGAAGGTTATTTTAGCACCTTCTTTAACGAAGAATTCCGAAATTCCGATGTGCATGGCACTTTGTATGTCTTCAGAAGTAGTGCAGCCAGTAATTATGTGAAGTTCACTTCCAGGCTCGGCGATGATGATATTGTGAACTCTCTGAACAAGGTCTTTCTTACTTATAAATAAACAAGCCTGGACTGGGAAAGTTGTTTTTGTTCCGGGTAAGGTGCGAATGAAATAACCGTGTGTTCGATGAAGGGCAACAGCGGCGGTGTACTTATCCGAGTCTGAAGAGACTCCAGTCCAGAGGTAGTCATAAAGCCAATCATACTTTTTCAAGGCTCTAGTGGTGCTCATTACTTCGAGCCCTTCCTGTTTTCCGTGGGCACAGAGCACTTTTGTGTCTTGCTGGAAGAAGGTTCCGCTTCTCCCTTCTTCTGAGGTAATTATACCAGCGTGTAAAGCTTGCCTTCTGTATTCTTCAGGAAGCTCAGTCAGGGGAATTTCCTTTTCTTCGGCAGCCGCCGCTTCCAGAAGGAACTGATTTATGTCAACATCCGGACCATATAAAGGCTCTTTATCAAGAGCCTTTCTTGCTTTTTCCAATCTTTCTTCGTAAGTGTCTACCGGCACTTTGGACACTCTAAACACCCCTTGTATCCTTTGACCTTAATGTCTTTTAAAATCTGATACGGGTCTCCTTCACAGACAATCTTCCCCTCATAAAGAACTACTGCCCGATGGGCTTTAATGAAGTTTAAGATATAGCCAACGTGAGTGATTATTAGACCAGATTTGCCTTTAAGCATTTCATTTATTTCAGTGCCCAAAAGCTCGACGTTTTCAATGTCCACCCCTGAGTCTGGCTCATCAAGAAGCATGAATTCAGGGGAGGATGCTGCAAGCTGCAAAACTTCAGACCTCTTGATTTCACCACCTGAAAAGCCGAAATTGACGTCGCGGTTTAGAAATGCCTCCATTTTGAATTTTTTTGCCAGAGTCTTTATTTCTTGTTCCTTTTCAGAATTTCCTGAAAGTTTTAACAAATCAATTAGCTTTACGCCTCTTAAGCCTGGTGCATGCTGGAAAGCAATTCCAATTCCTTTACGAACCCTCTCATCAACACTTAAGTGAGTTATTTCTTGGCTTTTAAAAAAAATCTTACCTGAGTCCAGATGGTATTTTGGATATCCCAAAACTGCAAAAAGAAGAGTTGATTTACCAGCTCCATTAGGGCCAAAAAGACAAACTACCTCGTTTTTCTGAACTTTCAGATTTATATTTTGAAGTATGGTTTTTCCATCAACGCTTACTGTGAGATCGGCTATTTCAAGTAAAGGTTCTGGCATTAAGGCCTCCAGTCAGAAAATCTAATTATTTTAGATTCTACATCTTTTGAAGTGAAAAGGTCTGTAGATAGATATCTTTCCCCTGTGTCTGGCAAAACTACTACCACGTTTTTACCCGTAAATTCTTTTCTCTTAGCAACTTCTACTGCTGCTACTAAAGCAGCACCGGATGAAATACCCACACAGATACCCTCTTTCATAGCAATAGATCTTGAATATTCAAGAGCCGCCTCGTTTTCCACTGTGATAACTTCATTAAATATATTAATATCAAGAACTTTGGGAACAAAACCAGCCCCTATTCCCTGGATTTTGTGCGGTCCCGGGGTTCCGCCGGAAAGCACTGGGGAGGCGGTTGGTTCTACTGCAACAATGTGGATATTTGGATTTCTTTCGCGGAAGTAATGCCCGGCACCGGTTATCGTTCCTCCCGTCCCTACACCGGAGATAAAGGCAGAGAAATCGCCGCCGCTGTCATTCCAGACTTCAGGTCCAGTGGTCTTATAATGTATTTCGGGATTTGCAGGGTTTGAGAACTGGTCAGGCATAAAGGCGTTTTCTACTTGTGAAACTATTTCTTTTGCTGCGTTAACAGCTCCTGTCATCCCTTTTTCAGCTGGAGTAAGAATTACCTCCGCTCCAAAATAAGCAAGCAGATGCCTGCGCTCAACACTCATACTCTCGGGCATGGTGAGGGCAAGACGATATCCGCGAAGAGCGCAAACAAAAGCCAGGCCAATCCCGGTATTGCCTGAAGTTGGCTCAACAATGAGATCGCCTGGCTTGATAAGACCGCTTCTTTCTGCCGCGTCTATCATTGAAAAGCCGATTCTGTCCTTGACGCTTCCCATCGGATTAAAGAACTCAAGTTTGGCAAGAATTTTTCCTCTGGTTCCGAAATAGGTTTCTATTTCTTTTATTCTGACAAGTGGCGTGTGCCCTATAGTTTTTTCAATGTCCGAGAGAAGCACCCGATAGAGCCTCCTAAATCAAAAGTCTGATTGCGCGCGTGGGACAGGCAATCACACAATTCTCACAAAGAATACACTTTTCTTTATTAAAAACAAGGTCAGAATTCTCATCGAGAAGCAAAGCATCGGTTGGGCAGACACCAATACAGTTTCCGCAAATAATACACTGTTTTTCATCAAGTATAATGTCTTTTGCAAGGTGTTGAATCTCAATCCCGAGAGAATTCAGGTACTCAAGACCTTTTTCAAAGTTTTCTCTGGGTCCTTTAAGTTCCAGAACCAGCACTCCAGTTTCACCCTGTTCGATTTTTGCTCTGAGGATGTTTACCTCTAGATCAAAGTTTTTCACCAGGTGGTAAACAACAGGTTTATTAACAGCTTTTGGGGGATATGTGAGCACTAATTTCTTTTTCATTACCTTTCACCCCCTTCAGCAGGCGTAAGAGGTTTAAATACAGTATCAAGGGGTAGTGGAGCGACTGGTTCAGTCAAAAAGAATTTCCCTTCCTTAATCCATAGCTTAAGTGTTTCACAGATTTCTTTTGAGGTTTTGTAAGAAGTTAGGGGGGCAGACTTAACTTTCTTGCCATTGATTTCTACTGTTCCCGAGCGGAGCTCCTGATAACTTATGGTTTTTACCACAGGCCTTTGAAGGGAAGGGACAGAATAGTCAAGAATTACTGTTTTTAGTTTTT
>CALIRS010000130.1 GCA_938042205.1 uncultured bacterium
ATTTTCTCAAGATCTTTTGAAATCATTCCCAGAATACCATTAATAAACCTTCTGGAGTCGTCAGTTGCGTAGATCTTTGCAAGTTCAATATATTCATTTATAGTTACCGGTACAGGAACATCCATTTCAAAAATAAGTTCATAAGTACCAAGCCTTAAAATGTTTCTATCAACTAAAGGCATCCTATTAACCTTCCAATCCTCGCTATAACGCTCAATAATTTTATCCAACTCTTCTTTGTGGCTATGAACTCCGATTATCAACCTATCTGAAAATTCAGAAATAACAAAAGTTTTGCTAACATCTTTCTTAAGTTTGATTATCTGCTCAAGCGATCTACCTGTCAGGTCCCATTCATATAAAATTTCAAGTGCCAACCGACGCTCTTTGCGACGTTGCTTCATCTCAATATTCCAGTATCTTGTTGAAATGCACATCAATTTTCTTTAATTCAATATTTGTGGCTGATTTTACTCCTTCAAAAACTATTTTTTGTATGTCTTTTCCAAGCTTCACCAGAGGCACCTTTTTAACTGCTATTATTCTTAACTTAACAAAGTAATCACCATTAACTTTTTCTGACTCAACACCTTTTGTCTTTGCCAGCCGCACTTCTTTTAATCCTTTGATTAACTGACGGACGATGTCTGAAATAGCATTTTCAGAAAATTCAATGTCATACGATGAATCTCCTTTGTTCATTTTCAAATGCCACCCTTACTAAGAACTTGTCATTTCATCTATAAGATAAGTATACACTTCGCCTTTTTTAAATACTTCCGAGTCAATCATCTCTAAATGGAAATCTTTTGTAGTCTTGATTCCCTGAATTTGAAATTCCTGAAGAGCACGTCTACCTCTCTGAATCGCTTCTTCCCTGTTTTTCCCCCAGACAATTATTTTGGCAACCAGACTGTCATAGAAGCGAGGAATTGAATATCCTTCATAAATATGAGTATCCACTCTTACACCAAAACCTCCCGGCAATCGAAGATGAGTAATTTTCCCGGGCACAGGCATAAAGTTGTTTTCAGGATCTTCAGCATTTATACGAAATTCAATTGCAGTGCCTTGCATCTTTACTTCTTCCAGTTCAAAAGAAAGCTTTTCTCCTGCCGACACTAAAATTTGCTCTTTTACGATATCAATTCCAGTAACCATTTCTGTGACGGGATGCTCGACTTGAAGCCTCGTATTCATTTCAATAAAGTAATAATTACCTTCATTGTCAAGTAAAAACTCTATCGTCCCTGTATTTAAATAATTAATCTCCTTCATTGCCTGTTTTGCCTTTTGAAACATTTCTTTGCGCTTCTCAGCAGTTAAAATCGGACATGGAGCCTCCTCGATCAGTTTCTGATGTCTTCTTTGAATGCTGCACTCTCTTTCTCCGAGAACAGCCACATTTCCGTAAGCATCAGCCAGGATTTGTAACTCTACATGCCTTGCTCTTTCCAGAAACTTTTCGATATAAAGATGATCAGACCCAAAAGCACTACCTGCTTCTATCTTTGCTCCTTCAAGCAGGCTTAACAGAGTTTGGTGATCTCTGGCTAACCTGATTCCTCTCCCGCCTCCTCCAAAAGAAGCCTTTATCATCAAAGGAAATCCGACCTCTTTTTCTAACTTGTCTACAGACATTTCTCGTATGTCATATCCAATATCAATTTCTACTCCCGGGACTACTGGAAGTCCCGTTTCTTTCATCACCTTTTTGGCTTTTGACTTATTTCCCATAAGCTTCATCACTTCTGCAGAAGGTCCAATAAAAATAATGTCATGCTCAGCACATGCTTCTGCAAAAAGAGGATTTTCAGCTAAAAATCCATATCCTGGATGGATAGCATCTGCTTTAGTTATTTCTGCCGCCGATATTATCGCTGGCATTGATAAATAACTTCTTGAAGCTTCAGGAGGCCCTATACATATCGCTTCCGTTGCCATTTCCACGTGTCTCGAATCCCTATCAGCCTCAGAGTAAACAGCCACAGAATCTATTCCCATTTCATTTAAGGTGCGAATAATGCGAACGGCGATTTCTCCGCGGTTTGCTACTAGAACCTTCTTAAACATCTTAAGCTATTCCTCTTTAGGTTCGTAGTAAAAAAGGACCTGCCCAAATTCTACTGGAGACGCATTTTCAACCAGAATCTGTCTTATGATACCAGGTTCGTCTGCAGTAATTTCGTTAAATAACTTCATTGCTTCAACCATACAAAGCACATCGCCTTTTTTAAATTCTGTCCCCACATCCACATATGGAAGAGAATCTGGAGAAGGCGCTCTGTAAAAAGTGCCTACCATAGGAGATTTTATTTCTTTCCATGAATCAGGCTTGCTCTCTTTTTCTTTTTCTTTTTCATCGATTATTTCTTCATATTTTTCAGTCCTAACTTCTTTTGTAACCTCTGATGTTGCAGGAGCGTATTTTCGAACTACTATCTTTGTACCATCTTTTTCCACTACTACTTCAGCTACATCCTTTTCTGACACGTAATCGATAAGTGTCTTTAAATCTCCAAGCTCCATTTCTTGCGTCTCCTCCTCAGGCTGAGGTTTATATCTTTCATCAAGACTATGTTTTCTCTTTTTGAAAAATTCCATCGCTTCTTTAGGAAAAAGAGCATAAGTTAATACATCCTCATCATTTTCTGCAAATCCCTTTACTTCTTCTCGATAATCTTCAAAAGTCCTGGTAAGCAGCGATCCGGGTCTAACATCAATTACCTCATCGCTTCTTCTAAGAACTCGACCAAGCACTTCGTTAGATATCTTTCCAGGTGGTCTCCCATACAGACCCCGAAGGTAGTCTCTCATCTCTTTACTAACAACAGACCATCTCTTACCACTTAGAACGTTAAGTACAGCTTGCGTACCTACAATTTGCGACAATGGCGTGACAAGAGGTGGGTACCCAACTTCAGACCTGACTCTTGGAACCTCCTCTAAAACTTCGTCCAGTTTATCAAGCGCTTTTTGTTCTTCAAGCTGCGTATAAAGGTTTGAAGTCATTC
>CALIRS010000131.1 GCA_938042205.1 uncultured bacterium
AAGATTTTGTGCTTCCCAAAATGAGATTCGAGGTTATTGAGGTCAAAGGAATGAAAGTAATTAATGATGCTTATAATGCCAACCCTGTTTCGATGAGGACGGCGCTGGAAACTTTTTCAGCGATTGAAACCATAGAAGGAAGAAAGCGGATTGCCGTATTAGGAGATATGTTAGAGCTTGGAAAGAGAGCCCCTGAATTTCATAGAGAAATTGGAATAGTGGCAGGAAAGCTTGGCATTAATGCAATAATTTACGTTGGAGAAATGGGAAGGTTTGTAGAAGAAGGCTATAGAAAAGAGAACAAATCAGGTCAGTTTGTGATCGCAGATGACTGTAAAAAAGCAGCGCAGGAACTTAAAAAAATCGCTGAAGGCGGGGATGCAGTGCTCTTAAAGGCTTCAAGAGCAATTTCCCTGGAAAAGGTGCTTTCCTATGTCTAATTTGCTTCAGTTCCTTTTTCCAAGGTACCCTACCTTCCAGCTTTTTCTGGCGCTGGCATTTGCAATGTTTTTGACAATTGTTATTACTCCGGCTCTTATTTCTTTTTTTATTAGAAGAAGGATAGGTCAGGTGGTAAGGTCAGATGGTCCTGAGCCTCACCTGAGAAAACAGGGTACACCAACAATGGGCGGGTTAGCAATCATATTTTCAGCAATCGCTGCCTACTTTTTAGTGGCAGCTGCCAGAGGATATTCTGTAAAAGGTTTGATTCTTACAGGGCTTTTTTTAACCTGCGCTCTTGTTGGCTTTATTGATGATTACTTAAAGGCAGTCAAAGTACGGTCACTGGGGTTGAGAGCCAGAGATAAACTCTTGATTCAGTTAATTATCTCACTTGTGTTTACTTATTTCGTAATAAATTACGCTGGTGTGGAAACAGTAATTAATATTCCTTATACCTCTTACATGTGGCAACTATCTGTTTTTTATCCTCTTTTCGTTTATCTGGTAATTTCAGCCACTACAAACACTGTGAACCTTACTGACGGATTAGACGGTCTTGCAGGGGGAACTGCGGCAATCGTTTCACTTGCATTTGCCGGCATCGCTTTCAGGGAAAGACTACCTGATGTAGCTATTTTTGGCGCCGCAGTTGCCGGTGCTTCTATCGGTTTTCTCTGGTGGAATTCATATCCAGCTCGCATTTTCATGGGAGATACTGGCAGCCTTGCGCTCGGTGGAGCTATTGCGGGGCTTGCAATAATTACAAAAACAGAACTGCTCTTACCAATCATTGGCGGCATTTATGTAATTGAGGGACTGTCAGTAATTTTGCAAATTTTTTTTTACCAGAGGTTTAAGAGAAGAGTTTTTAGAATGGCACCCATCCATCATCATTTTGAGATGATGGGCTGGTCTGAAACACAGGTGATGATCAGGTTCTGGATCCTTACAGCAGTTCTGGCGGCCTGGGGATTTGCGATTTTCTTTTCTGGAGGTCCTGGTTAAGAATGTTGCGCCCTTACAGGATAGCGGAATCCAGAAATAGATCGGTCCTGGTACATGGTCTCGGGAAAAGCGGAAGAGCAGTGGTAGATCTACTTGCTCTAAATGGTTTTAGAGTCAGGGCTATAGATGAGAATCCGACTGCAGAAATAATCGATTATATGGAAAGAGCAATGGAAATGGGAGTAGCTGTGTGTACCGGTCGCCTGGGAGAAAGAGAATTTGAAAAGGCGGATTTTATTGTTGTGAGTCCTGGAATTCCTCCTTCCAATCATATAATTACTTCTGCTTCAAGAAAAAACTTACCTGTGTTGAGCGAGTTTGAAGTAGCCTGGCAGCTAATAAGAAGAAAACCTTTCAAAACTATTGCGGTTACGGGTACCAATGGCAAGTCAACTGTTGTCAGACTCCTGGGGGACATTTTTGCAGAATCTCAAAGAAAATGTGTCGTGGGTGGAAATATCGGAACGCCACTGGCAGCTATTGTAAATGAAATAGATGAAAATACTGTACTGGTACTTGAAATATCCAGTTTTCAGCTCTTTTATACTGACACATTTTTACCGGATGTGTCAGTTATTTTGAATATTACTCAGGATCATCTGGACTGGCATTCTGATTTTAAAGACTACACAAGATCAAAAGGAAAGTTACTGGCGCTAACCAGTAAAAACGGTTACTGTATTCTGAATGCTGACGATGAGAATGTTATAAAAGTCTCCGACATGTCAAACGGTAAAAATGTCTGGTTTACAGTGCATAAAAAAGATACACTGACGCCTCCAAAGGCGTTTTTCAGGAATGGGATGGTAATGATAGATGATGGAAAATCTCAAATCCCGGTAGTTGAAAGAGATTTATTTGCACCGATGGGGTTTCATAATGATTACAACCTGTTAGCAGCTGCGGCAGCTGCTTATTTCAGCGGAGCCACCACTGATGAAATCAAAAAAGGTACTCAAAGCTTTAAACCACTTCCTCATCGGATGGAGAAGGTTAACTCTTATAAGGGAATTGAATTTATCGATGATTCAAAAGCCACCAATCCTGATGCTGTTATAAAAGCACTTGAAGGGATGAATAAGACTTGCGTGGTCATACTTGGCGGGAAAAATAAAGGAAATGAGTTTTCTGAAGTAGCGCTTAAAATTAAAGAAAAGTGTGTGGGAACGGTGACATTAGGAGAGGCAGCACCTGAAATTGAAAGTTATCTGCAAAAAAAGGGTGTTACCTTCATTCGAGCCTGTGATATGGAAGATGCAGTTAAGAAGGCAACCTTGCTGCTTGTATTTGCCCAGAATGATAAGGCGAAACAGAGTTTCAATTTCAAGGCAGAAAGTAAGAAAATTGATAACATTTTAAGAAAGGCTTTTTCAGAAGTCAGTGAAAAGGTTGCCGGAACAGTTCTTCTTTCGCCGGGTTGTGCGAGCTTCGATATGTTTGAAAATTATTCTGAAAGAGGAAAAGCATTTAGAGAGGGTGTTCGGAAAACACTTGAGTTGATGGGATTTGAAAATGATTGAAAAGAGAGGGCAATCGAGGGGGAAAAGTAATTACTGGCAACCAGAGGCTTATATTATGCTCTCAGCAGCTACGTTACTTATTGGGTTCGGACTTACAATGGTACTTTCTGCAAGTTTTGTTTATGCCATTGCTAATGAAGGAACCCCTCTTTATTACGAGTTAAAACAAATTGGTTACCTCATTAGTGGAATTTTTCTGGCAATTGCTGTTTATTTTTTCTCAAAGTATGGGGATATTGAAAAGTCTTCTGCAATAATCTGGGGAATAAGCGTTGCTCTGGTGTTTTTAACTTATATTCCCGGGATTGGAGTAGAAACAGCTGGAGCCAGACGCTGGATCAATCTTGGTATTTTCAGGTTTCAACCTTCGGAATTGTGTAAGTTTACCTTAATAGTTTATGTTACAAGTATTTTACTTTCTCTTGAAAAAGAAAAAGATGAGCTTGAATTAAGTGATTTAAAGAAGCCACTTCTTATAATGTTATTTACCTCAGCCCTGGTGTTTTTCCAACCAGATTGGACAACAGCTGCCTTAATTTTTGCAGGGGGGCTAATCGTAATTTTCTTTTCTAAACTTAACCTTGGAAAATATCTGGTTCTTTTATCCGTCTCTGCTTTCGTTGGCTTTATTGCTGCTGTTCTTGAGCCCTATCGGCTGAAAAGAATTCTTATTTTTACTAATCCCTGGAAAGATCCTAAAGGTGATGGTTATCAGGTAATTCATGCTCTTTTTGCTCTGGCTCTGGGAGGCTTAAGTGGCAGCGGAATCGGAGCGTCAAAACAAAAGTTTCTTTATTTACCAGCACCTCACACAGATTTTATCTTAGCGATCATCGGGGAAGAATTAGGGTGGATCGGAGTATTTATGGTCATCGTTTTGTTCGGTTTGTTTTTCTTTTCCGGGGTGAGACTGGCATTCAAAATAAATGATGAATATAGCAGAAGAGTCGTTATATCAATAATAATTCTGATAATGTTTCAGGCGCTGATAAATATGGGAGCAGCTACCAGTTTATTTCCAGTAATGGGAGTAACTTTACCATTTGTTAGTTACGGAGGAACTTCCCTCATAATTACTCTTTCTGGATTAGGGTTAATCTTGGGATTGGCAGCTAAAGGGAGTGCTTATGAAGCTGGT
>CALIRS010000132.1 GCA_938042205.1 uncultured bacterium
CTACACTATCATTCTTACTGATGATACCTGACTCTTTCAGCCTGATGGTAGAGGCAACTGTGACTCCACCCGCGGTCTCTGCAAATATTCCTTCTGTCTCTGCAAGAAGTTTAATAGCTTCTACTACTTCTTCATCAGAAACAGCTACTCCTGTACCCCCCGAATCCTTTACCGTTTTAATGGCATAATATCCATCTGCAGGATTTCCGATTGCTAAAGACTTAACAATGGTGTTTGGTTTTACCGGCTTTATTATCTCGCTATTTTCTTTAAGCGCATTTACTACTGGGGCACATCCTTCTGCTTGAGCTGCATGAAAACGAGTTGTAAAACCTGAAATTAACCCAATTGTTTGAAATTCCTTAAAAGATTTGTGAATTTTGGTGATGAGAGAGCCTCCAGCTACAGGAACTACCACATGATCGGGTGCCTTCCATCCGAGCTGTTCCAGTATTTCGTACCCAAAAGTTTTTGAGCCTTCAGCGTAATAAGGTCTTAAGTTAATATTTACGAATGCCCATTCCTTCTCAGTTACCAGCTCACTGCAAAGGCGATTCACTTCATCATAATTGCCTTTCACCTTAACTAAGGTTGCTCCATAAACCAGCGTAGAAATAACTTTTCCAATTTCTAAATCCGCAGGGATGAATATGTATGAATTCAATCCTGTTCTGGCACTTAAAGCAGCTACAGAATTTGCCAGATTTCCAGTAGAAGCACAGGCAGTAACTTTGTAACCAAACTCAATCGCCTTGGAAATAGCTACAGCCACCACCCGATCTTTGAATGAAAGAGTAGGGTGATTTACAGAATCATCTTTGATAAAGAGATTTTTGATTCCTATTTTCTTGCTGAGGCGTTCGGACCTGAATAATGGAGTAAAGCCAGTAGAAAAACCTGATTTTGGCTCTCCACGCAGTGGTAATAGCTCCCGAAACCGCCACATATTTTTTTCACGGGATTGAATAACCTCACGGCTCATGGACTCTCTCACACCTTCATAATCATATTCAACTTCCAGTGAGCCGAAGCAAAACTCACACACATATAGCGGTTCTTCAGGGTAACGCCTTCCGCACTCCCGGCAGTGAAGTCCCTTTACGTAGCTCACTCTCATCACCTCCTTCTCGAAAAATTAATATTGAAAATAAGGGGCAAGGCTTAAATACCTTTCTCCTGAATCAGGAAAAACTGTAACCACCTTATGCCCCTGCCCAAGTCTTTCGGCGACCTTTAAAGCTGCTACACAGGCAGCACCAGAAGAAATTCCAGCTAGGATGCCTTCCTTTAAAGCAATTAACTTGCTCATTTTGTATGCGTCTTCATCTTTGACAGCTATAACTTCGTCTACCACTTCAAGATTAAGAACTTTTGGAATAAAGCCGGCGCCAATCCCCTGTATTCTATGGCTTCCTGCCTTTCCACCAGATAAAACAGGAGAATTGGCTGGTTCAACTGCTACTATGTGAACGGTGGGTTTTCTTTTCTTTAGAACTTCACCCACACCGGTAATAGTGCCACCTGTTCCCACTCCGGCTACAAAAGCATCAATGCTTTCACCAAAAAACTTCCAAATTTCTTCCGCAGTAGTCCTTCGATGAATTTCAGGATTTGCTGGATTGTCAAATTGTTGAGGAATAAAAGCATCAGTTTTTTCCGCAATTTCTTCTGCTTTTATTATCGCTCCTAACATGCCTTCTTCAGGTGGAGTAATTTCCAATTCGGCTCCGAGGGTTTTCAAAATTTCAATTCTTTCCCGGCTTACACCTTCTGGCATAACCAGAATCAATCGATATCCTTTGACTGCCGACACAAGAGCGAGGCCAATTCCGGTATTCCCTGAAGTAGGTTCAACAATTGTTCCTCCTGGTTTTAGCTTTCCTGTCCTTTCGGCATCCTCTATCATGCTCAACGCAATCCTGTCTTTAACACTTCCGCCCGGGTTGTATGATTCAAGCTTCGCCCAGATTTCTGCTTTTCCTTCAGAAAGCCGATATAGTTTAACCAGTGGAGTATTGCCGATCAGGCTCAACACTCCGTTAAATAACAACTGCCCGCCACTTAAGTGGAATACTATCTCCACTATATCTCCGTCTTTTATATTTACCTTCTCAAAATCTTCCCTTTTGATAAGAGATTCATTAACCTCGATGCTGACCACTTCCGGTCTGATGTTTCTCTGTCTTAAAAATTCAGCCAGATTTATTGAACCTTCAATTTCTTCTGGTTTCCCATTAACGAATACTTTGATGGGCATGATGATCCCCTGCCACCCTGATGGTTATTTCTTCTATTTTTCCATCTAATATTTTGAACGCCTTGATATCTGGTTTATCTAGATCTTTAAGAGATACAATAAGATAAGCACTTTCAGGATAAAATGCTTGCTTTACATCAGTAGCTGAAGGCCAGGCTTCCGATGCTGGATGTGAATGATAAATTGCTAAAAGTTCCAACCCTTTCTCCCTCATATCTTTAAACGCTTTAACCTGTTCTTCTGGAGAAGCAAAGTAAGTTACTGCGCTTCTATCCTGATTGGTAAGCGGATAGATCTCTTCTATCAGATTACCCCTACCAGCAGCAATGCCACATGCTTCCAGCGGGTATTCACGACAAGAATGATTTATTATTTCATCTAATTGCTTCTTCTTAATAATCAGCATCATTCCTCCTAAACTGATCCAAGTTTCAAAATGGTTGCCAGCCCTAACGTCATCGTTAATAAAGAGATTGCTAACCTTAAGTATCTTTCAGGTATTCCTTTAACAGTTATCGCAGAAAATGGCACCGAAAGCAGTGAACCCACAATCACATAAGGTACCAGAATCCAACCTTCTATGCTTCCGCTTAAGAAATACGTTAAAAAAGCAGTGACACAAATTATTCCTTCCGCAAGTGCAGTGATTCCGACTGCATTCTTGCAATTGACTCCACAAAGTACCTGTCCGCTTGTAACAATTGGTCCATAGCCTCCACCACTTATACCTTTATTAAATGCTGCGAAAAGACCAACTCCTAAAATCTTTTTCCAGGAAAAACTAACGATTTTTTTATGGTTCAGTAATAGAACTACTCCAATTCCGAAAATCAAAAGCCCGATATAGGTCTTTAATAATTTTTCAGAAATATTTATTGCCACAAAAACAGCTATGATGGAGCCCAGTATACCTGCTGAAGAAAGTACTGCCGCCACTTTAAAATGAATCGATCTTACGTTTAAATTGACGTTTCCAAGCTGATGATGAGTAAGTGCTGCTGCAAAATTTGAAACCAGCTGGGAAAGTATTACCGCCGGCACAACTTCCAGCGGCCTGTATCCAAGTAATAAAAGCAAAGGTGTAAGTGTAGTACCATATCCCATGCCCAGACTTGCATCCACATATTCACAAACAAAAGCGAAAAAGGAAACCAAAAAATAGCTATTCATCTTTCCCCTCCACCCACTTTAGAAGCCCCAGATTTTTCGGATTCGATAATCCACTGCTGAAGAAGTTTGGCAATTTCCGGTCTGGTAAACTCATGGGGAAGTTCCCCGCCATCTTTCAGTATTTGCCTTACTCGGGTACCACTGAGAATGAGACGATCCTCATCACGATGCGGGCATGTTTTACAGGTAGCCATACTCTCACACCGATAGCAGTAAAAAGCATTGTCAAAAAACAACGGCGTGATGCCAATTTCATCTTTTGTAAACTCTAAAAATATCTTATGAGCATCAAACGGACCATAAAAATTGCCTACACCAGCATGATCTCGCCCAACTATAAAATGGGTGCATCCGTAATTTTTTCTTACAATTGCATGGAAGAGAGCTTCTCTTGGTCCAGCATATCTCATTGCTGCTGGAAACGGCGACAGCAATACTCGATTCACAGGAAAATAGTTATTGATAAGCTCACGATAACAATTCATCCTAACGTCTGAGGGAACGTCATCTCCTTTAGTATAGCCAACAAGAGGATGAATAAAAATCCCATCACTTATCTCCAGAGCACTTTTTAAAAGATACTCATGGGCACGGTGTATTGGATTTCTTGTTTGGAAGCCTGTCACTCGCTGCCAGTTGCGCAGTTTAAACTCACGCCTACTTTCTTCTGGTTTCAGAGCTTCCGAATACTTACGATGCAATAAGAAGTGGATAAGAGTTATTTCTCCTGCAACATAGAAATCACCCTGGGTGTAAAGTGCTTCCACCCCTGGATGGGAAGTGTCTGTAGTCCTAAAAACAGATTTCGCTTCAAGGTCTCTGTCATATTCAAATTTGTCTTCAATTTTAAGAACGCCAACCATGTTACTTTGATATGTAAGAGCAACTTCCTGCCCTTCCTTAATCTTAGAAGCAGTTTCCTTATCTACCGAAAGTGTTACTGGCAACGGCCAGAGTGTCCCATTTTCAAGTCGTAAATTTTCAATCACATTTTTGTAATCTTCTCTTTTCATGAAGCCGGTGAGCGGACTAAATGCCCCGCACGCGATTAATTCAACGTCGCAGAGTTCCTTCAAACCCATATTCACCTTAAGCAAAGAAGATGATTTTGCAATTAATTCTTTTTTTTCTTCTTCTGAAGCAACTCTATTTATTAATTTCCCACCATGCGGGGTAATCATTTCTACCTCCTTTTATGCAGTCCACACTCTTTGTCCTCTGGATTTTCCCACCACCAGCGACCTGCTCTAATATCCTCACCTGGAGCCACAGCCCTCGTGCAAGGAGCGCAACCTATGCTTGGATATCCCCTATCATGAAGTTTGTTATAAGGAACTCCATTACTCCTGATATACTCCCACACTTCATCATTTGACCAATCAGCAAGAGGATTTATTTTTACAAT
>CALIRS010000133.1 GCA_938042205.1 uncultured bacterium
CAGCAATCTAATCGGAAAATCGCTTTCTATCGATAGAAAGCCCCAGAAAATCGAGGCGATGACACCTGACGGGAAACTTCAGACTTTTAATTCTAATTTAAAAAGTGAGGTAATAATTATCGTAGAAGCAAATGTTGAAAAGACTAATATGGGATATTTTCTATCAGACATGAATTTGAATATAGGCAGCCCATATTCTCTAAAAGTTGGGACTGTTTCACTTCAACAGGCAACGCTCATATCAATAGACGAAGAAAGATGAAACTAATATACATTTATGCTCCGATCATAGTTTTTGCGCTGCTCCCATTTCAGCTTGAGGGAAAATTCAAGCCGCTTGACATATATTTAGCCTTCATGATGGTTTCAATATTAAAAGCATTTATTGATTACCGTTCAGAACTCAGAAAGCTCAACTATGAATATCTATACGTTTCGGCGATTGTGATAATTGCACTTCTACTAACAACAGGATTTTCTTCCATTTTTTCTTCCTCTTTGATTTATACGATAAGATTCTTAATTTATTTCGGATTCTCTATTTCAGTCTTTCTCCTTATAAGCTCTAAAATTGAACTTCAAAAGGTTTTTGAATTTGTCATACATACAGCAAATATTACTGCTATGATTGGACTTTCTCAGATTTTTTACAGACCTGAACATATACCGGGTTTGAAGTCTGTAGAGGGGTATGCCAGTTTAAGAATCTTTTCTACATTTGGAAATCCAAATTTCTATGCAGAATATCTCATACTTAGCATCCCTCTAACGATAGTTCTTATTTTGTTCAGTAAGGGAAAAATTAAGAAAGCTTACTTCAGTTGCTCTTTGATTCTTCTTTTTATGGTTCTTATGTTAACCTACACTCGAGGAAGCTTCATGGGTTTACTTGTAGGCATTGCTTATATGACTATCCTCCTGGCACCTCGTTTCCTTTTGCACTCTCTTTTTCTGACAATCATTGCAACTTCCTTTTTCCCGGGTTTTTACACCAGGCTTATAAATATGTTTTATCTGACTGAGGGATCTCAGAGTTTCAGATTGAAAATATGGAGGGTAGCGCTGGGCTGCCTCTCCAGTTTCAAAGAATGGACCGTTGGTGCAGGACCTTACACATTTCTTGATAAATTCCGCGAGACAGTTTTATCCAAACCCGAACTTTACTTTGGCTATACAAGGTTTTCCTCGCATAACATATATCTGTTGACCCTTGTAGAAGGAGGGATCATTCTTCTGATTGCCTGGATAATCTATTTTTCCTACTTGATTTACATAGGAATAGATGCCAAACGTATTATGGAAAACAAAGAACTCAAAACTTTTTCGGTAGCTTTAGCATCAGGTTTGCTCGCAGTTATAGTCAATGGGTTCACAAGTTCAATTTTCTACCACCCGAAGACAATGACTTTCTTCTTTACCTTTGCCGGGTTGCTACTTGCAAGTTTTAAATTTAATGCCAGAAACAGCGAGCCCCTTGATTAACATAAATCACGTGAGATTAAAACTTATTTAATAAGATTCCTGACCTGATTTTGCAGAGAAAAGTCAACTGCGCCATGTCCACCGACAATAAAAGCAGATTGAATTGAATCCTTATGCTGAATCACGAATGAATTAACTGGAGAGGGTATTTTAAATTTTTCTGTTAATAAAACTGGTATCTTTTCACTTCCTGCAAAAAATCCAGCAACAAGACCATCAGGGAAGTTCTCACCGACTGCTATCGCTGCTGAATTAACATTAAGCCCACGTAAAATAGAGTTTTTCGCTACTACTGCGCAGGTCTCGTAGCGATCCTTTCCTGCCCATCTCTCAGAAGCATTAATTTCATCATAAATTCTACTGCTAACAACCCCTTCTCCTCCTATTACTATCTTCTGAACTGAATAATGCCTGGAAATAAAAGATTTTACAGAAAAGGGTAGTTTTTCAGCTAACGTTAATAGAATCGGAGTTTTAGAAAAATAAGAAAGTGCAGAAATTGAAAGTGCGTCTGGAAAATTTAATCCATTGCAAATAAAAAGGCTATCGGGTTCACTACCGGTAATTTCCATTACTTTCTCTGCTACTTTCACAGACGTTTCAAATCTATCAACGCCTCCAAGCCGGATAGCATCCTTTACTCCTAAACTTTTTAGCTGATTTTTAACATCATCAGAGATTACACCAGTGCCCCCGATAATATATACTTTATCCGGTCTTACAGATTGAATATATGAAGCTGATTCAGCCGGAATATTGCTTTTAGTTACAAGCAAAACAGGTGCCTTCAATGCTCCTCCAAGCGACGAAGCGACCAGTGCGTCAGGGAAGTTTAGTCCGCTCGCAATTACAACTGCTGCTGGTTCTGCGAAAAATCTTCTTGCAGCCAGTTCCGCAGTGTGATATCGATTCCTTCCGTTTATTCGGATTACAGTCTCTTCAGGTAAGAAAAGGTCTCCAAAATTTGTATTCACCATATATTGAATCCTTACCTTGTCCGCCTCACTAAGAGAAAAGCGATTAAGGTACCATAAAGATATAACAGGCTCGGAAGAAAATAATGAGTAATTATAGGCATCAAAAAAAATGGTCGCATAACCTTCAGGTACAGAATCAATTTCGAAGGTTCCATCGCTCCCCGCAACACCTGTGCGAGTTATCAGGCTTTGAGTATCAGAAACTTTTAGATACGCAGGATAGCCAGGATAATAAGCTGGATTTCCTTTGAAGTTAAGAATTCTTCCAGTTATCAACCCTGCAGGGTATTTTTCGCCAATTAACATTTCGTCAACTGAAGAAAGTGATCTCTTGATCTCCCCCATTGAAATATAGGGATACATAACAGAGTCCAGGTCATCGTTGTGACATAATCCGGCTCCATGACCAAGCTCGTGAAGTACCACGCTTTGAAAATCAAATTTATTGTACTCTCCCGAAAAACCAAAACTTTTATTTTTATTAACATATATATCAAATTCCTTTATTTCTAACGTCATCGTATCGTACATGAATTGTGTTATCGCAAGTTCTTTAGAATTTGAGGACGTCCAGCCTACTGAGTTGACTCCATCTCCCATCATAATTATTCGCCCTCCAAG
>CALIRS010000134.1 GCA_938042205.1 uncultured bacterium
TAAATCAATATATTATAGGGCAGGACAGAGCCAAAAAGATTCTTTCAGTTGCAATTTATAATCATTACAAGCGGATCTTCAAGCCAAAAACCAGGTCAGATGTCGAGCTGCAAAAAAGCAATATTTTAATTATGGGACCAACCGGATGTGGGAAGACACTTCTTGCCGAAACACTTGCGCGGATGCTGGATGTTCCTTTTGCAGTAGCTGATGCCACGTCTTTAACAGAAGCTGGTTACGTAGGTGAGGACGTTGAAAACATTTTATTGAAGCTAATCCAGGCTGCTGATTACGATATCAAGAAAGCAGAAATTGGAATTATTTATATAGATGAAATAGATAAAATTGCCAAAAAGACAGAAGGGCCTTCAATTACCAGAGACGTTTCCGGAGAAGGAGTACAGCAAACACTTTTAAAGATTTTAGAAGGTACTGTTGCCAATGTTCCCCCACAAGGCGGAAGGAAACATCCACATCAAGAATTTATTCAGATAAATACTACAAATATTCTGTTCATTTGTGGTGGTGCTTTTGTCGGTCTTGAGAACATAGTTCAAAAACGATTGGGGAAAAGCTCCATTGGGTTTGGGGCTGATAT
This sequence comes from uncultured bacterium, assembly GCA_938042205.1. Classification (GTDB taxonomy): domain Bacteria; phylum Actinomycetota; class Aquicultoria; order SKW223; family SKW223; genus CALIRS01. The sequence goes on from CALIRS010000134.1 coordinate 599, forward strand.
TAAAAAGATTGAAGAAAGGCCAATTGGAGAGATTCTGGCACAAACACTTCCTGAAGATTTAGTTAAGTTTGGAATGATTCCAGAATTTGTTGGTCGTCTTCCAGTGATTACTTCCGTTGATAATTTAACCGTTGATGATTTAGTAAAAGTTCTGGTTGAGCCAAGGAATTCTCTTGTAAAACAATATCAGCGAATGTTTGAGTATGATGGAGTAGAACTTGCTTTTGAAAAAGATGCTTTGAAAGAGATTGCCCGTCAGGCGCTCCAGCGTGCTAGCGGTGCTAGGGGACTTAGAGCAGTTCTGGAACAGATTTTAGTAAATATTATGTTTGAAATACCCTCTATGGCAAATGTAAAGAAATGCATTATTACCAAGAATGCTGTAAAAGGAAAAGAAGCGCCAGTCATCATAGGTGATAAGAAAGACGTAATTTCCCTTTAACTGCCTTTTTACGTTTGACTTAAAAAATTTTTATCTGATAATAATTTCTTTACTGTTTAGCTTTGTAAGGGCTTTTTGAGGTGAAACTGATTGGCAAAAAAGGAATTAGGTACCAGATATAATCCTCGTGAGATTGAAACAAGCATTTACCAGGAATGGCTTAATGGTAATTTTTTTCATGCACGGATCGACACTGGTAAACCAAAGTTTTCGATGGTAATACCGCCCCCAAACGTCACCGGAAGTTTGCACATGGGTCACGCTTTAAACAACACACTTCAGGATATTATTGTCAGGAAAAAGAGAATGGAGGGGCTAGTGACCCTCTGGCTTCCCGGAACTGACCACGCAGGAATTGCTACTCAAAACGTGGTGGAGAGAGAATTAGCAAAGGAAGGTTTAACCAGGCAGAAAATTGGAAGAGAGAAGTTTGTAAAAAGGGTCTGGCAATGGAAAGAAGAATACGGGAAAACAATTATTAACCAGCTCAAAAGATTGGGAGCATCCTGTGACTGGGAGCGAGAGCGCTTTACGATGGATGAAGGTTGTTCAAAGGCGGTGCGCCGCGCTTTTGTTACCCTTTATAATGATGGTCTTATATATCGAGGTAAGTATATTGTCAACTGGTGCCCCAGATGCCTTACTGCACTTTCAGATATTGAGGTTGAACATGAGGAAACTGAAGGAAAACTTTACTACATAAAGTACGATCTTCTTGATAGAAGCGGTTATCTAACCATTGCCACTACCAGACCCGAAACCATGCTTGGTGATACTGCGTTAGCTGTTAATCCAGAAGATCCAAGGTATAAAAAATATATCGGGCGAGTAGCTATTTTGCCACTTCTCGGTAGAGAACTTCCAGTAATTGCAGATGAATATGTTGATATGGATTTTGGCACCGGAGTTTTAAAAGTAACGCCTGCTCATGACCCTAATGACTTTATTATAGGTAAAAAACATAATTTAAAAGTAATAAATGTGTTTACTGAAGAGGCAGTTGTAAACGAACATGGAGGTTATTATCAGGGGCTTTCTCGCGAAAATGCCCGAGAAAGAATTATTGAAGACTTGATAGTGAAGAACCAGCTTGAAAAGATAGAGGATTTTACTCATGCTATTGGACATTGTTATCGATGCCATACGCCTATTGAGCCTTTCCTTTCTACACAGTGGTTTGTAAGAATGAAACCTCTAGCTGAGCCAGCAATCCATGTTGTGAGAGAAGGGAAGATAAGGTTTTTCCCTGAAAAATATGAAAATATATATTACGAATGGCTGGAAAATATCAGGGATTGGTGTATATCTCGTCAGCTATGGTGGGGACATCGGATTCCAGTTTGGTACTGCAATTCATGTGGGGAAATAATCGTTTCTGAAGAAGACGTAAGAGGATGTAAACACTGTCGTTCCGATGCAGTTGTGCAAGACGAGGATGTTCTCGATACGTGGTTTTCATCCGCACTATGGCCATTTTCTACACTTGGATGGCCAGAGGACACTGAAGATTTAAGATACTTCTACCCTACTGATCTTCTGGTTACAGGGCATGACATTATTTTCTTCTGGGTGGCTCGTATGGTGATGATGGGTCTTAAACTTGTGGGCGATATTCCATTTAAGCATGTCCATATCCATACACTGGTAAGAGACGCTTATGGACAGAAGATGTCTAAATCAAAGGGGAACGTTATCGATCCTGTAGTAATGATTGAAAAGTATGGTGCCGACGCGTTACGTTTCACTCTGGCACATCTGGCAGTGCCTGGCGGAAATATTTATCTTTCTGAAGAGAAGATTGAGGGTTCGAGAAATTTTGCTAATAAGATCTGGAATGCATCAAGGTTTATTTTAATGAATTTAAGTGAAGAAGCGTCTGGAGAAATAAGTAATTTTAATGGTGAATTTGGGCTTGCTGAACGCTGGATTCTTTCACGACTTGCAAAAACAGTTAAAGAAGTTAACAGTAAACTTGAGGTTTATAATTTTGCCAGGGCTGCTGGTTCAATATACGATTTTTTCTGGAGCGATTTTTGCGATATCTATCTTGAGCTTTCTAAAATAGCTATTTACCAGGGTACTCGTAGTCGAAAAACAGTAGAAAATGTTCTTCTTTATGTTTTGAAAACTTCTTTATCACTTCTTCATCCATTTATGCCATTTTTAACGGAAGGAATATACAGTTATCTGCCAGGTATACGTAATCTGCTTGTGGTTTCTAATTTTCCAGAAGAGGCAGGAAATTTAGATGAAGAAGCTGAGAAAGCAATGGGACGCATTATCGAAGCAGTTAGAGCTATAAGGTCTTTGAAAGCAGATGTTGGTCTTCCAAATATCAGGGGATTTAAGGTATTTATGAAAATTGAAAAAGACGGCGAAGTATTTATAGAAAATAAAGATTATATAGAATTGCTAACGCAGGCTGCTACCGTGGACTTTGTGTCTGAGGTGGAAAAGCCGGACGGTTCACTAACTGCAGTGTTTACAGACGGCGAAGCTTATATACCGTTTGGAGAAGCTATAGACTTTTCTTCGGTGAAAAGTAAGCTTGAAAAGAAGATTAAAGAAATTCAGTTAGAACTGAAAAAAGTGGAAAGGAAGCTTTCAAACGATAGATTTCTTAGAAATGCTGATCCTAACGTAGTTGAGAAAGAAAAGAGAAAGGTAGATTCACTGACAGATCAACTTACCAGATTTGAAAAGCTGCTTCAGGAACTATAGTCAATGACAAATGATAAGTATCAAAATGCTGTATCCTACCTTGGTGAAAGCAGCCGCTTTCGAATTAATCCTTCTCTTGATAACATAAATAAATTTTTCAGGAGATCAGGCTTGTTCCCAGCCTCCTACAAAACAATTCAGGTGGTTGGGACAAACGGAAAAACTTCGACCTCAGTCATTTTAGCTTCTCTTTTACTATGTCTTGAAAAATTTAATATAGGGCTTTATCTTTCGCCACATGTAGTCCATTACGGCGAAAGGATTGCGATCAACGGAAAGTCTTTAAGCTCACACGATTTTGGGTTAAGAATAACTTCCTTTTTAGATGAGTATGAATCGCTCATCAATGAATGTTCATTAACAGAATTTGAGATAGTGACTGCTTTTGCACACTACCTTTTTGAGAGTGAATGTGTAGACGTTGCGGTGCTTGAAGCAGGACTGGGAGGAAGATTCGATGCCACTACAGCTTTGAATCCTGAAATGGGAGTGTTTACCTCGCTTTCATATGATCATACTGACGTACTTGGAAAAACACTTAAAAAAATTGCTTTTGAAAAGATATCTCATTTAAAAAATAAGACCGTTGTCCTTGCTCCTTCTCTCGGAGATAAATTAAAAATAGTTAAGACAGTTGCTAAAGAGGTAGGAGTCAATGCTATAAAGAGTGAGTTTAATATTGAAGATGTTTCAATTTCTGAAAAAGGCACAGAATTTTCCATTTTCAATTCTTTTACAAAAAAAATATTTCCGGCAAAGGTAAGTCTTATTGGAGAGAATTATGCGCAAAATGTAGCCCTCGCGTGCGAAGCCCTGTCTTCCTTTTCAGGATTTAGAAACGATAATTTTTTTGAAATGGGTAGTTTATTTAATATTTTGAAAACTATATACATACCAGCGAGATTTGAAATAAAAAGGTATCACGGAAAGAGAGTGATCATAGACGGAGCGCATAATCCACAGGCTGTGTCTGTAACTCTCTCCGTGTTTCAAAAGCTATATGGAAATCTTCAGCCAGCTGTTGTTTTTTCTTTTCTTAAAGATAAAAACGGTGATGAGATGCTTAAAATTATCAAGAACCTGACTGGGAATATCTGGATGGTTCCAATTACCACCGGTGGAGAAAGGTCGCTCAGCATGGAAGAAATCCAAAGCTTCTGTAGTAGAAATCTGATAAAATATGCCCACTCTATCGAAGCAGGAATAGAAGAAGCAAGCTCTAATTCTGATGTAATTATGGTAATCGGTTCTATCTATCTTGCTGGAGAGGCGCTGGTTTTTTTGGAAAATTCTTATAATTCAGTTGACGATTCTTTACACTATTTTAGAAATTTTTCTTAAGAGGAGGCTGAATGGATTTAATTCAATCAATATATGACTTTTTCACTTCACCTTTTTTCAAGTTCATTGTTCGTCTGATTCTCCTTTACATTGTAATTCTCTGGCTGGCAACTGTAATC
>CALIRS010000135.1 GCA_938042205.1 uncultured bacterium
TGGTATTAAGGTCCATTTTGGAGAAGCAGGAAATACTGAGTTTTTACCGCCTCACTATATAAAACCAGTGGTAGATGTGGTAAAAAATTTAGGTGCATGCCCAGTTCTCTTTGATACAAATACCCTTTACAGAGGAATGCGTTCAAACACTTACGATCATCTTATTTTAGCAAAAAGGCATGGATTCAATTTGGAATCTGTTGGGGCTCCCGCAGTCATTGCTGATGGACTTAAGGGGAAAACTTATATTGAAGTACCCATAAATGGAAAACATTTTCAGGTGGTTAGACTTGGAGGGGAGATCAAACAGATGGATAGCATTATTGTAATATCACATGTTAAAGGGCATTCATCAACAGGTTTTGGCGGAGCAATTAAGAACATTTCAATGGGTTTTGCCTCGAGAAGTGGTAAACAGCAAATGCACTCTGATGTTAAGCCTACCGTTAATGCAGAAAAGTGTACCGAGTGTGGAACATGTATTGAATGGTGCCCAGTAAGTGCAATAACCTTTGATGTTAGCCAGAAGGCTGCCAAAATTGATCATAATATTTGTAATGGTTGCGGGGAATGCCGTGTTACCTGCCCTGAAGGAGCTATCGATATCAGCTGGGAAACTTCGGCAATAATGCTGCAGGAGAAAATGGCTGAATATGCTTTAGGTTCAATGAAGCTTAAAAGAGGGTCAATCGGGTTCCTTAATTTCGCAGTTAACATTACGCCTGACTGTGACTGTTGGGAATGGAGTGATGAGAGAATAGTTAAAGATATCGGCGTGTTTGCCTCAAAGGACCCGATTTCTGTGGACGTTGTTAGCTGTGATCAAATTAACGAAGTGTGGAAAAAAGAAAAAAAGGGAAAAAATGTATGGAGAGATCTTTATCCTGAAATAGATTGGACGATACAGCTCAGATATGGAGAAGAAATTGGAGTTGGGGAAATGAAATATAAATTGAAGGTGATATAGTATGCATGGAGTCGTTTCCAATGAAAATCAATGAGTATTCGGGGTGTGTCCTTTACCTGAAATTATGTCCTGAGTAGGTAATTAAGACATTTGGCGATGTGCTCCAAATAGACTCATTAGAGTGTATCAAATGTTGGAATATGTATGGTGGCCTGCGCGCTCGGTTCAAAAGTTTCGAATCTTGATGTTGAAGTTCCTGATTAGAAACTTTTAGCCTGAGGTCGAAATAGAGACCGTGGGATGTAAAAATGAAGATTCGAGGAAAGATATATTTGGTACCTACACCTGTGGGGAACCTGGAAGATATCACATTAAGGGCTCTTAAAGTTTTAAAGGAAGTTGATGTTATCTATTGCGAAGATACTCGTGAGACTTCTAAATTGGTTTCAAAATATGAGATTAAAACCCCTTTAAAGTCATACCTTGGTGGAGAGACCAGAAAAATAGAAGAGATTATGAAGCTTTTGGGCAGGGGTGAAAAAGTTGCTTTTGTTTCTGACAGAGGAACACCAGGCATTTCTGACCCTGGAGAAAAAGTAGTTAAGCGTGCCATTGAGGAAGGTTTTGAAGTGGAGTGTCTTCCCGGAGCGACCTCATTTGTGCCAGCGCTGGTAAGCTCAGGTCTTTCCACAGAGAAATTTGTTTTTGAAGGATTTTTGCCAAAATCCGGGAAAGAAAGAAAGAAGAGGTTTGAAGTTTTAAAAGATGAAACAAGAACCATCATATTTTATGAATCGCCAGAACGGATTGAGAAGTTATTACTTGACCTCATGAAATTTTTAGGATCAAACAGGAAAGCGGTTATTGCCCGTGAAATTTCTAAGATTCATGAGGAGTATATCAGGGGTGATATCAAAAAACTCCTTGAGGAAGTTAAGGGAAAAAAGTTAAAGGGAGAGATTATACTTCTTGTATCTGGAAAAGAGGAACTCATAGGATATAGGTTGCCAGAAAAAGTGATTAAGGAAGAAATACAAAATCTTATAAAAGAAGGCATGGGAACCGGGGAAATTGCAAAAAAACTATCAGTAAAATATGGACTTGAGAAGAGAAAAGTTTACAAAAAGATCCTTGCTCTAATTTCTAAATCGAAGATTTAAAGTTGAATGATTTTTTTCTTGCAGTTACTGCAGATGTATCTGTTTTTGAACTCAACCAGACCTCTGGTGGAACCACAAAAAACGCAGTTGTCTTGAAATTTACGAAGAGTAAGTTTTTCCCCCTCGACAACAATTTCCATTGGATCGCCCCGCTTAATATCCAGCGCTCTGCGAATTTCCATCGGAATGACAATTCTTCCTACCGGATCAATCCGGCGAATTATTCCTTTTGTGCCCATACCCTAGCCTCCTTGGTCTTACATATTTTTCTAACTTGTTTTATTGTAGTATAAACGCTTGTTTGGATAAAGTGTAATATTTTAACAATACGGAGGTTAACATTGGGTAAGTTCTATGTTACTACTGCGATAGACTATGTTAACGCTTCTCCGCATATTGGTCACGCGCTCGAAAAAGTACAGGCGGATGTGATGGCAAGGTATCATCGCCTGAAAAAAGATGACGTTTTCTTTTTGACAGGCACTGATGAACATGGGATGAAACTTTTCAGAGCAGCTCAAAATGAAAATATCTCCCCCCGGGAATTCTGTGACAAAATGAGTGCCAGGTTCATAGAGCTTACCAGAGCTTTGAATCTTTCCAATAATTATTTTATCCGCACTACTGACTTAAAACATAAAAAAGCAGTTCAAAAACTATGGCTTGCCTGTAGAAAAGATATTTATCTTTCGAAATATAAAGGTTTCTACTGCGTAGGTTGCGAAGCTTATCTTACAGAGCGAGATTTAGTTGATGGCAAGTGTCCTGTTCATAAGATAGAGCCTGAAATTATCGAAGAAACCAATTATTTTTTTGCTTTAAGTAAATATCGTGAGGCTCTGTTATCTCACTTTGAAAGCAATCCCCGGTTTGTGATTCCTGAATCAAGATATAACGAGATTTATTCATTCATAAAGTCAGGTCTTGAAGACATCTCTATTTCTCGTTCTCGCGAGAAGCTGGTATGGGGAATAGATGTTCCTGAGGATCCATCACAGGTAATGTATGTCTGGTTTGATGCACTTACCAATTACATATCAGGCATTGGCTATGAAGATGATTCGGAAATGTTTAGAAAATATTGGCCTGCAAATGTGCATGTAATAGGCAAAGATATTTCACGGTTTCATGCAGTTTTGTGGCCAGCAATGCTAATGAGTGCCGGTATTTCTGTTCCCGAAACAATCTTTGTTCATGGGTTTCTAACTGTTGAAGGTGAGAAGATGTCTAAATCTCGGGGGAATGTTATTGATCCATTAGAGATAGTTGGGAAATACGGCGCAGATCCGCTCAGGTATTATTTAATCAGGGAGATTCCAACGACTGAGGATGGTGATTTTTCTCAGAGAAGATTTGAGGAGAGGTACAATTATGATCTCGCTAACGATCTTGGAAATCTCCTTCATCGCAACCTCAAACTTTTTGTAAGTTATCAGAGTGGAATGATTGAGAAGAGCGTGGATTTTGATCATGAAGATAAAGTTCTGATTGAGGAAATTATGAGTGCGGTGTCTATTTACCAGAAAAGGATGGACAACCTTGAGCTTGGAGAGGGCTTGAAAGTGGTAATGGAAATCGTAGGAAGGATGAATAAATATGTGGATGAAGAAAGTCCATGGTCGATTGCAGTTGAGAATCCGGAGAGATTTAAGACTGTAATGTATTTGATATCTGAGGGTTTAAGAATTATTTCAGTTTTAATTCAGCCTATAATGCCTGAAACCGCAGAAAAGATCCAGTATCATTTAGGGATTGAAAAACCGGATTTTTCTCTTGAATCTACCCGGAAGGTAGGTCTTGGAGAAAGTCGGCAGGTAAATCCTGGTAAACCTCTTTTTCCGAGGATAACTGCTTAATGATAGATTCCCATGCTCACCTTGAAATGCTTGAAGATGTTGATGAAGCAATGGTTCGCGCCCGGAAAGCAGGGCTTAAAATAGTTGTGGCAATAGCTGATATTTTTGGTGCTTACCAGGAAGTTCTCAAGTTAGCTGAAAGATATAATGAAGTTGTTTTCGGTATTGGAGTCCATCCTCACGACGCATCAAAGTGGAGCAGTGTTGTTGAAAAGATTATCAGGGAAGCGCTTCGCCATCGTAAAGCTGTTATAGTCGGGGAGATAGGGCTCGATTTTTATAGGATGTATTCGCCGCGGGAAGCGCAGGTCGAAGTTTTCAGAAAGCAGCTAGAGATTGCTGCTGAAGTGGATATGCCCGTGTCAGTTCATATACGTGATGCTTATGATGAGGCACATCAGATTCTTTCAGAATATAGGAAGCTTTCAAAAAAAATTATTCTACATTGTTATTCGTCAGAAGCCAGGGATGTTGAGAGATTTCTCAATATTGGGTGCTACATTTCCTTTGCTGGACCTGTTACCTATTCAAAGGCTGATAAGCTGCGGGAAGCAGTTTTGCAAGTTCCGCTGGATAGAATTCTTGTGGAAACCGATTGTCCGTATCTTTCACCACAACCTGTTCGCGGCAAGAGAAACGAACCTGCTAATGTGATTTACGTGATAGATGAAATAGCGAAGTTAAAAGGTGTTTTGGCATCCAGACTGAGCCAACAAGTCTATCTGAACCTGAAAAAGATATTGCAAATTCCAGGGTAGAATTTTAAATTTTAAACATTTTAAGAATGTATAAACTAAGGTTAAAAATGAAAATTTGTTATTTATACTGTATTTCTGACCTGCAAAATTCACAATTCAAGACCTGACCCCGGAAGTTAGCCAGGAAGATAACGAGGAATTCTGAAAATTAGCAGTCAAAGGTTGAGAGTGATAAAATTGCTGGTCATGGCTATTTACAAAAATTGAACTGTTTCTTAAAATCCTTATAGAGCACTTGTTTGTGGTAGATTCCTTCCTTTTTATTATTTGTTTTCTTTCGCGTTATAACTTGACGCTGGAAGGAGGTAGAATAATGGAAAAGGTAAGGATTGCAATTGCAGGTGTCGGGAACTGCGCTAGTGCATTAATTCAGGGTATTTATTATTATGTGAACTGCGAAGATGAAGATGAGAAGAAACGCCCGATAGGATTGATGCATTACAATTTAGGGGGCTATCGTCCTGAAGATATTGAAGTAGTAGCAGCATTTGACATTGATGCTCGAAAAGTTAATAAGCCTCTCAATGAAGCAATTTTTGCTAAACCAAACTGCACTAAAGTCTTTTGCAGAGATATTCCAGAAATTCCGGTAAAAGTGGCAATGGGACCTGTACTTGATGGATTTTCAGAACATATGAAGGATTACGAAGACGAATATACATTTGTGGTAGCTAATGAGAAACCCGTAGATGTGGTTAAAGTGTTAAAAGAATCAGGGGCTGAAATTCTTATAAACTACTTACCAGTTGGCTCTGAGGAAGCAACACGATTTTATGCAGAAGCAGCTATTGAGGCTGGAGTAGGGTTTATCAACTGCATTCCAGTATTTATTGCTTCTGATGAAAGCTGGGCTGAAAAGTTTAAAGCTAGAGGATTGCCATTGATTGGAGATGACATTAAAAGCCAGGTAGGAGCTACTATTGTTCATAGGGTGCTTACCAAACTTTTCATGGATAGAGGTGTTATTCTTGACCAGACGTATCAGCTAAATTTTGGAGGAAACACAGATTTTCTTAACATGCTTAACCACTCAAGGCTAAAAAGCAAAAAGAAATCAAAAACTCAGGCAGTTACCTCGCAGATAGATAGGTATTATGATGAAAGGAATATTCATATTGGACCGTCTGATTATGTCCCCTGGCTGAAGGATAATAAAATTTGCTATATAAGGATGGAAGGCAGAGGATTTGGATGTGTTCCATTGAACCTTGAACTTAGACTTTCGGTCGAGGATTCACCGAATAGTGCTGGTGTGGCGATCGATGCTATTCGTTGCATGAAGCTTGCTCTGGATCGGAAAATTGGAGGTGTGCTTACGTCAATTAGCGCGTACACTATGAAGTCTCCTCCGATACAATATCGCGACTCAAGTGCAAGAGTGATGGTTGAAGAGTTTATAGCGGGAACCCGCGAGAGGTAAAATTGAATGCCGTAATCCTTGCCGCCGGTGAAGGAACGAGGCTTCAGGAAGTATCGGCTACTCCGAAGCCTCTTTTTGTTTTTTTGGGGAAGGCTTTGATAGAAAGGACCATTATTACACTTAGTGAGGCAGGTGTTGAAAAATTTTTCGTGGTTGTTGGGCATAGAGCACGAGAAGTCGAGTCGTTTATGAAAAAGCTTGAAAAAAGACTTGAGTTAAAACTATTAATTGTGAGAAATCCTGACCATTTAAAGGGGAATGGGACTTCTGCATATTGCGGTGTTCTATCAGCAGGGGAAGAAACGTTGCTTACCATGTCGGACCACTTATTTTCTCCAGAGGCGGTAAATTATTTTTTTAGAGAGGCTGAAAGGTCTAAAAAGCCAATCGTAATGGGAGTAACTTTTAGTTTGAACGAGGTTCATGACCTTCCGGAAGCTACAAAGGTTCATGTGCAAAATAAGAAGGCAACAGATATTGGAAAGGAAATAGAAAGGTTTAACGCAGTTGATTGTGGAATTTTTTACATTCGAAAAAGTGCACTTTTTTATTTTGAGAAAGGATTATTTAGAAAAAAATTTACGTTGACTGATGCTGTCAAAGAGGCAGTAAAAGAAGGAAAT
>CALIRS010000136.1 GCA_938042205.1 uncultured bacterium
TTGTAAATATCAAAATACCCCCTCCATCCGCGAATAAAAAAACTTTCAAGCTTGGACAATGCATCCTTTATAGATAAAAACCTTGAATTGAGTATCAATACGAAATCATCACAGAGAAAGAAATTGCTCATGCCGTACAAACCGAGAAGGAAAGCAATACTCAATATAACAAGAAAAGGTCGAACCATATCCTTGATGTTGAGAAATCTTTCGTAATCCACGTTAACCAGCTCTCGATAGTGTAAATTATGAGTATTTAGTGCAAATATTTTCAAATTTTTGATCTATTTTAAGAGAACACTGAAGACAACAAAACCACAGTCTAACCTATAATATCTCCATGAAACTTCTGAAAAGCGTATCAATTTCTTTTGCTTCAAGAATTGCAGAGCAGGTTCTTGCTCTCATTACCAGCATCATCATCACTCGAATGTTGGGACCAGCTGGAAAAGGCAAATTCACCCTCATCTTTGCAGTCCTTACTATCTTTATCCAGCTTGGTAACCTTGGGCTCATGTCGCCGGTTGCATATTATTCAGCAAAGACCAGAGACTTGGCAAAAAAAACCAGTAGTGTTTCACTTGCTATAAGTATCTTATGGGGATCGTTCCTTCTTCTCATATCAATGATTGTTGTTAGATATAATCCTGAACTTATAAAAGGAGTAAACGAAAGGCTTGTATTAATTGCTCTTTTCATTATCCCTGCTGCTCTGGCTCAACTTTACTTTTCAAATGTTTTACTGGGGATACAGCGCATCATTGAGTTTAATGTTCCGCAGCTCTTATTTGAAGTTTTACGTCTCGTCATAGCCATCATAGTTCTTTTATTTCTCAGCAAATCTATCTTTATGCTTGTAATTCTTATCGTTGCTGCTTATTACTTGATTGCTGCCACAAACATTTTTCTGGTTCGAAAATCAACTCATTTTGGTATCCGAGACTTTGATTCAAGCATACTAACTCAAATGCTCAAGCGTGGTTTTAGAGTCTATTTGTCCACGCTTTTTGCTTTTCTTGTCTTGAGATCTGACGTTTTGCTACTTAACTATTTCAAAGATGCTTACCAGATTGGCATCTATTCAATTGGGGTTACCGCGGCTGACAAACTTATGCTTTTGCCTATAACTATTGGGATGATGCTTTTCCCGAAGGTAGTCAGTCAGAAAGAATCTACCGGTGAGCTCACTAAAAAAACTTTGAGATTTACTTCTCTCGCCATGATTCTGGCATGTCTTACTGGACTTTTCCTCGGTTACCCAGCAATAACGATATTATTTGGAAAAGCATTTGCACCATCATATCTTCCTTTCATAATGCTTTTACCCGGAGTTTACTTTCTCTCTCTTGAAACCGTTCTCATGTATGATTTTGGGGGGAGAGGTTTCCCCCGAATTGTCTATATCTCTCCGCTTTCTGGCTTTTTGTTAAACCTTGCCTTGAATATTTTTCTCATTCCGAAACTTGGTTATATAGGTGCGGCGATTACATCCACCATTGCTTACCTGCTTATGCTCATTCTCAATTCGACTTACTTTTGCAAGATTACCAACTCTAAGCTCGGTGAGATATTCTTTCCAGAAAAAGGTGAGGTGATTGAGGTCTTAAATCAAATAATCGAGGGGATAAAAAGAAAAGGACAACAAATATTTTTCGAAAGCCATTTTAAAGATTGATTGGAGTCTTAAAAAATTATCCCGAAATCAAGCGAAGAAACAATATCTCATATAATATGAAGTAAAAATGAAAAAAACTTTTATCATCTGCCAGGAGCATTTGAAAACCAAAATTGCTGACAAATACCCTGATGCAGTATTTTTCACAGAAGATTATGTAAAACAAATGTCTCTGACACTTCTTAAGGAAACCCGGAAGGAAAGGCCAGATAGTTTAATAGGATTTGTTTACGACCTCAATCGGCTTCCTAATAAAGATTACTGGAAATGTATTTTTGCTCTTTCTGGCGCACGCAAAAAATACCTGATAGACTCTCTCAATAGAGAGGAAAAGGCAACCTTCACAGGGGCTATATTACATACCATGCCAAAAATTGCTACTGAAAAATTGCTTTCACCTTTTTTGATTAAAAAACATTTGAGAATTATAAGAGACCTTAGTCAGCTATTCATTCAAGAGTCAATCACCAAAAACCGCAGTAAAAAAATTCTTTTTCTTCGAACTGATTTTGCTTTTGGTATGGTCGCTGGTGGGTCTGTAGCACATCTAAATGGAGTGACAAAAGGATTCAAAGAAAATGATTACGATATTATATTTGTCTCTAATGACCAGATTCCAATGATTGAGGAAAATATCAGAAAGGTTCATATCTTAGAGATTCCTCAGCAGTTTAGAAACATACCAGAAGTCTGGGCTTTGAAATTTAATGATTCTGTTATTAAGTTTTGTGAAAACTCTATTGATATGGAAAAAATCGATTTCGTTTATCAGAGATATAGTCTTAATAATTATTCGGGTCTTTTCCTTGCCAGGCAATTTAGAGTCCCTTTCGTCGTTGAATATAATGGCTCTGAAGTCTGGATCGGAAGGAGTTGGGGCAGAGGTCTAAAATATCCAGCACTTGCAGAAGAAATAGAAACGATAAATCTTAGAGAAGCTAACCTTGTCATTGTTGTATCTGACATCATGAAGCAGGAATTGATAGAAAGAGGAGTTAAAGAAGAAAAAATCTTAGTAAACCCAAACGGATATGATGAATACTTATTCCACCCTGATATAGACGGTTCGGAAATAAGACGCAAGTTCGGCTTTGAAAGCAATCTCGTAATAGGTTTTATCGGAACTTTTGGAAAGTGGCATGGTGCAGAAACTCTTGCCAGAGCTGCTCCCTATATTCTTAACGAAAAAACAGATGCCCGATTTCTTTTTATCAGAGAAGGCATAACTAAGCCAGAAACTGAAAGGATTATCAGAGAAGAGAAGATCGAGGATAAAGTCATCTTCACCGGACTTATTCCTCAGAAAGAAGCGCCAAAATATCTCGCCGCCTGTGACATACTCGTAGCACCCCATGTGCAAAACCCCGATGGAACTGAATTCTTCGGTTCCCCAACAAAGTTATTTGAATATATGGGAATGGGAAAAGCAATAGTCGCCAGCAAGCTTGGTCAGATTGGGCAAGTTATAAAGCATGAAATAAATGGTTTATCAGTCGCACCGGGCATATAAAGGAACTATCGAAAGCGATCATCAGGCTTTCAAATGATAAAGTAATAAGAAAAAAACTTGGTCAGGAGGCTTTCAAAGATGCCAGAAAGAAATATACCTGGAGTGCACATGCCAGAAGAACAATCGAAAGATTAAGATCAGAAGGAATAATATAAATGAATCCTAAAAAATTGAAAAGATTACCTAAGAGGCTCGCAAATCTTTTTATAAAAGTTTCCAG
>CALIRS010000137.1 GCA_938042205.1 uncultured bacterium
TTCTCATCCCAAAGATTTTGACAGGAATATAGTTTCAGTGATGAAAGAGTATCCTAATATCTGCCCTCATATTCATTTGCCTGTGCAATCAGGATCAGACAGGATTCTAAAAATGATGAACCGGAAGTATACCCGAAGGGAATATCTTAAAAAAATAGAAATGATTCAAAGCGAATTAGAAAATGTCGCAATTTCAACCGACATCATTGTTGGTTTTCCAACAGAAACTGATAAGGATTTTGAAGATACTATTAGGTTGGTGAAAGAAGTTTGCTTTGATCAAACTTATACTTTCATTTTTTCTCCAAGACCATTTACGAAAGCGTCTGAAATGAATGGACAAATTCCTGCTGATGTTAAAGAGAAACGATTCGAAAAACTTGTAGAAGAAACAAAAAGTTCGGCCTTATTTAGAAACCAGAAATTGCTGGGTACCTACCAGAAAGTTCTGGTTGATGGCAAGGCTAAAAAAGGAAATTATTATTCAGGTAGAACCAATACCAACAAAGTAATTAACTTTGTAGCAGATTGGTGTCAGGAAGGAAGTTTCGTTAATGTATTAGTTGTAAATGCAGGCCCATATCACCTTATCGGAGAAGTTATCGAAGAACTTTCACTATTACGGGAGCAAGGTTGAAAGATTCTTCGGTTCTAGCAATTGTTGGGCCCACCGGATCTGGAAAAACTGATGTTAGCCTGGAATTTGGAAAGCTTTTGTCAGTAGAAATAGTTTCCGCGGATTCCATGCAATTTTATGTTGATATGAACATTGGTACAGCCAAATTGCCGGTTGAAAAAAGGACTGATCCAGTTCACCACATGGTTGATATTTGCTTTCCTGATATAAATTATTCAGCATATCTTTATCAAAAGGCTGCGAGGAAATGTATTGAAGGAATCATTCGGAGAAACCGAATGCCGCTGGTTACTGGAGGATCTACTCTTTATGTAGCAGGACTTCTTTATGATATTGAATTTCCACCAGGGGAAATAGAATCCGGGCTTAGAAAAGAACTTGAAAAGAGGGCAGAATCTAATCCTGATTCTCTCTTAGAAGAATTAAGAACAGTTGACCAGGAAGGTTATCAATTAATCAAAGGAGGAAATATTCGCAGAGTTGTCAGAGCTCTCGAGGTATTTTATCTTACAGGGATAAAGTATTCTGAACTCAACCAATTGTGGAAAAACAGAAAGCTTTACTACAAAGCGAGCATTTATTGCATCACGCGGAGCAAACAGGAACTTTACGAAAGAATCGAGAAGAGAGTTGATTTGATGATTGAACAGGGATTGGTTGAAGAGACAAAAAGACTCCTATCAAAATATACGCTCAGTAGTACTGCTCGGCAAGCGCTGGGCTACAAAGAAATAATTTCCTACCTCAACGGAGAGTATGACCTTGATGAAGCGATCAGGCTTATTAAAAAAAGAACCAGAAATTATGCCAAGCGGCAGATGACCTGGTTTAGAAACGATCCACAAACTAAAGTTATTGACGTTACCGGCATGGATGAGAAAAAAATTGCCGCGTACATTCTTAAAGAGTACAGGAAGGATGTGACATCATCCTGTTAAAATAAACATCAAAATTTTGGAAGGGAATTGCTATGGAAGAAATGATTGAATTTACTAAAGTGCATGGCATCGGAAATGATTTCATCATTATCGACGGAATGGACGGCACAGTTTCTTTTACCCCCTCGCAGGTAAGACTTCTCTGTGACCGTCATTTCGGAATCGGTGCAGATGGACTGATAATTGCACGTCCTTCGTCGAGAGGAGACGCCTTTATGCTTTTTTATAATCCTGATGGTTCACAAGCAGAAATGTGTGGAAACGGCATTAGATGCCTGGCAAAGTTCCTTTATGAGAGGGATATTGTGGAAAAGGATGTAATGCGTCTGGAAACTCTTGCGGGCATGAAAAGAGTAGAGCTTATTTTTGATGGTTCTGAAATTGCTGGAGCAAAAGTGGAGATGGGAAAACCATCTTTTAAAGCAGAAGATATTCCAACTTTATTGAGAGATGATAAAGGGGAAGCTATCGATGTCAAACTTCAGGTCGGGAAGGGGAAAATAAAGGTATCCTGCATTTCAATTGGCAATCCGCATTGTGTGATTTTTGTAGATGATGTTCAGGAGGCACCGGTAAAAGAAATAGGACCGAGAATAGAAACAGACAAAGCTTTTCCTGAAAGAACAAATGTAGAGTTTGTCGAGATTATCGATAGCAATACATTAAGGGTCAGAGTCTGGGAAAGGGGGGTAGGGGAGACACTTGCGTGTGGTACAGGAGCTTGTGCTGCGGCAGTGGTAGCACGTTACCAGAATTATTGTCGCTCGCCCATAAAGGTGGAACTCCCGGGAGGAATTTTAGCTATTGACTTTGCATCTGATGGAACAGTTTATATGTCAGGTGCCGCAGAGAATATTTATAATGGTTTTCTCGCTCTTGAATTTGAAAATAAATTAGAAAAACTGTATTCCAAAGAATTGAAAGAGGCAGGTGGATAAATGGAGATAAGAGAAGCCAGAAGAGTAAAGAATTTACCACCCTATCTTTTTGCGCAAATAGATAGATTGATAGAAGAGAAAAAAAAACAAGGGGTTGATGTTATCAGCCTGGGGATTGGAGACCCCGTTGAACCATCCCCTTCAATCGTGCTTAAAGCATTGAAAGAGGCTCTGAAAAATCCAGAAAACCATCGTTATCCTTCATATTTTGGTTTATCAGAGTTCAGAGAAACTGCAGCAAAGTGGATGAAAAAGAGGTTTGGTGTTGATCTTCATCCTGATAAGGAAATTCTTCCTGTCATTGGTTCTAAAGAAGGAATTGCTCATCTACCCTGGGCAATGGTTGATCCCGGAGATTATGTTCTCGTTCCAGACCCGGGATATCCGGTTTATGCCACCGCTACCATCCTTTCAGAAGGGATACCCTATCTAATGCCTCTTAAATGGGAAAATCATTTTTTAGCGGATTTCGAGGCAGTACCTTCAGGTGTGGTTAAGAAGTCAAAACTGATGTTTCTTAATTACCCAAACAATCCAACTTCAGCAACAGCTGACTTAGATTATTTTAAAAATGTGATTGAATGGGCGAGGAAAAACGGTATCGTAGTGGCGCACGATAACGCTTATTCTGAAATAACATTTAATGACTATATCGCGCCAAGTATCCTTCAGATTGAAGGAGCCCTGGAGGTTGCTGTTGAGTTTCATTCTCTAAGTAAAACTTTAAATATGACTGGCTGGAGAATAGGATTCGTAGCTGGTAATGAAAAGGTGCTAAATGCTTTGGGGAGGCTTAAAACAAATATAGATTCAGGTATTTTTAACCCTATCCAATATGCAGGAATTGCTGGTCTAAGAAATTATGAAGAGACAGTAGCCAGAATGAGAAGGATTTATGAAAACCGAAAAAAGTTAATCACCGATTTTCTTGATAAAGTGGGGTTAAAATACTGGAAATCTGGTGCTACGATTTACATCTGGGTGGTTGTGCCCGAAAAAGAAACTTCATCAAGTTTTGCAAGAAAATTACTTGAGGAAGCAGCAGTAGTAGTTTCGCCCGGTGCCGCATACGGCAACTCCGGGGAAGGATATGTTAGAATCAGTTTAACAGTAAAAGATGAGCGCCTTAAGGAGGCGATAGTACGTCTCGAAAGAGTTCTTCAGTAACAGGCAACAAGCAAACGGACTTTAAAGAAAAAGCAATAGTTGTCCGGCTTGCGTGGGGTAATGATTTAAAAGATTTAGGTAAGTCTTCAACTGAAGAGATTGAAAGACTGGTTGAAACAGCAGGCGGTGAAGTTGTTGCCAGAGTAATCCAGAGGAAGGAATCGCCTGATGCTCGAACGTTTTTAGGAAAAGGCAAAGTTGCTGAAATAAAGCAGCTAATAAAAGAAACAGATGCGAATTTTGTGGTAATTGATTCCTCTATAACACCTTCGCAGCAGAGACATCTTGAGGACGAACTAAACGTAAAGATTCTTGATAGAACTGCAATTATTCTGGATATCTTCGCAAAACACGCTTCAACCAATGAAGGAAAACTACAGGTTGAGCTGGCTCAGCTGAGTTATTTGTTCCCAAGACTTTACGGTCGAGGAGTCCAGCTTTCGAGGTTAGGGGGAGGTATTGGGACCAGAGGTCCTGGTGAAACTAAACTTGAGGTCGATAGAAGAAAAATTAAAGAGAGAATTTCCACCCTTAAAAGAAGGTTGACGCGCATCGAAAATCACCGCAATTTGATTCGACGACAAAGACTCAAAAAAATGTTCACTGTTTCTCTAGTAGGTTATACCAATGCCGGAAAATCAACGCTTTTAAATAAACTCACGAGAGCATCTGTTCATGCAAATGATCAATTATTTGCCACACTTGATCTTACTACGAGACGGCTTTATCTTGAAA
>CALIRS010000138.1 GCA_938042205.1 uncultured bacterium
CTTTAGCGCTTCGTACAGATTAGCCGCCACGTGTTCCTCTCCGTCGTAGAACACTTTATCACTTCCCTTAACAACAATTTTTTCTCCGTCTTCTAGTGTAAATTCAATAAGCATGTTTTCTAAATCTTGTTCTTTTACCAAAACTCCCACAAATACATCAGGATTGAATCTAAACGTTGTAAATCCTTTTAAACCTTTCTTAAAGGCCTTTAAGTATGCTTGTTTAAAATCTTCAAAGTTGTAATTAGTTGGTACATTACAAGTTTTAGAAATTGCAGAATCAACATATTTTTGTGCAGCAGCCTGCATATTAATATGCTCATCTACAGTAACAGAATCTGTTGTTACAAAAGATTCTGGGTAATCATTGAATTCTTCTGGAAGATTATTCTTTAGATGGTATAGGATAGCTGCGTAGCTATAAACTTTTTCTTGTGTTTTTGTCTTTTTGCCAGGTAAGCGAATGTTTCGGTAATAAGAGATAGAAAATGTAGGTTCAATGCCATTTGCTACGTTATTACCCCAAGAAAGACTCATTGTTCCTGTTGGGGCAATAGATGTTGCGTGAGAGTATCTAAGTAACTCATCTTTGTGTTTTTCATAAAACTTTGTTTCCCTAAGGAAGAAATAAGCTGTATCCTCGCCTGAACCATTATCAACAATATCAGAAAGCTTTATCCCTATAGGGGCAGGCCCTTTTTCTTTAGCAAGGGCTACCGCAGCCTTAGCACTGGCGTATGCAATTGTTTTTAGTGTTTCCTCAGTAAATTCAACGGCTTCTTGGCTGCCGTATCGTAAACCAAGCATAATCAAGGTGTCCGCAAGCCCTGTAATTCCTAAACCATGTCGCCTTTTATATCTTGCCTCTTTTCTTAGTTGCTCTAATGGTAGATTTGTTATATCATTTACTGCATCCAAATAAACATTCATCAAATAAGTAACTTTTTCTAGCTTTTCAAAATCAAAATTTTCTCGCCAATTTTTACTAGTGTCAAAAGGATTTTTTACAAAACGATGTAACATCACAGAACCAAGGTTGCAAGAACCATAGGGAGGCAAGGGTTGTTCTCCGCAAGGATTTGTAGCACGAATCCACTCAAACTTTCTTAGGGTATTTTTCTTATTTATTCGGTCAATAAAAATAACTCCCGGTTCGGCAAAATCGTAAGTAGACTTCATTATTACATCATAAAGTTCTCTAGCTTTCAATTTCTTATATACTTTCTTCTTGTAAAGGCGATACTTGCCATCTTTGACTTCTTCTACTCTCATTAATCTATGCTCATTAGGAAAGGCAAAGTATTCATATTGTTCGTAATCAAAAGGAAGCTTAGAATCTTCAACTATTGCAACATCTTTTCTGTTTTTTGCTTCTTCTTCGTCTATAAACCCAACAAATTCCCAGAACCATTGTTCAAAATCTAAATCATTTTCAACGGCATGAATAAATGAATCAGGAATTAGCAAAGAAATATTAAAGTATCTTAATGTTCCATCTTTTCTTTTTGCAGAGAAAAAGCCAACGCTTTCTGGATGCCTTATGTCAATAGTTGCCATCTGTGCTCCACGTCTGCCTCCGGCAGACATAATAGTAGAACACATCTTGTCAAAAATTTCAGCAAAAGAAGTAACTCCGCTAGTTTCTGCGCCTGCACCCTTTACAAAGGCTCCCTTAGGTCTCACAGACGACCAATCATATCCAGTTCCCGCACCAGACTTTAAAGTCATTGCGGCATCTTTTAAAATGTCCATTATTCCATCTATGCTATCGGGAATCTGATCCATTACAGTACAGTTAATCAATGTGGTATAAGTTTTGTACTTTTTGCTACCAGCATTTGCCATTATTCTGCCGGCACCAAATCCGTAACCTAAGGCCATCATGAGAAAATAATCTAAAAATCTGGCAAAGAAAATATTAAGAGTATCACTTATATCCCTAGCGACTCTAAGTTCTGTTAAGCTTATTGCTAAAGCTACTCTAATAAAAGTATGATAGGGAGTTTTATCTACAGGAACAATCTTTTCTCCTTCGTCTGTGGAAATCTTTTTCTTTAATTGATATTTACTCTCATATGTTTGATAAGAAATATTTTGCAAAAACCAGCCACCAACCAAGGCTTCTTTTGTAGTAAAGTTTTCTCTAGCAATCTTTTCTTTTATTCTTTCAATAACAGGAAGAAGAGCATCGTATATTCTGTCAATTTCGCTTTCATCTAATTCATTTTCTGGTTCAATATCTGTTTTCAAAGGATAAAAAGACAATCTAGAATTGAAAGAATCTTCAAGTGCGTCCTTTAGATTTACAAGTTCTTCTTCCTTAATCTCTACTTCGTTTCCTAGCATCATCAAATCCAAAATTCTTTGTTTCATGGCTTCCTCCCTTTGCCAGTAGATAAACATTTTATATTAGGCTAAAGAAAAGCTGGTGGCCCCGGCAGGATTTCATCTGTCTCAAACTGAATCACAGTCTGAGGCTTGCAAGTAGCACTTTGTGCTCCTGCGTTCGGCTGGATGAAGGCAGCCCAGCCACGAACAGCAATGTTCATGGCTGCGATGTAGTCTGCAGGCCCAGAGTACCCGCAGGCTACGCATTTAAAAAGTGCTTGCGTAGGACGATTAGCTTTTTCTATATGACCGCATGATGGACAGGTTCTAGAGGTGTTTTTAGGTTCTACAAAAACTACCGGAACTCCTGTCCTTTGCGCTTTGTACTCTATCTTCTGTATCAAATCACGAAAAGCCCAGCTATGCATCGTGGTCCTCTGGGGCTTCCTAAGCCGTACCCGGTTGCGTATTCCCTTGAGGTCTTCAAGGACAATGGCACGACCGGTGCGTTGAGCCTTTTCCACGATGCGTTTGCTGATAACGTGATTCACATCATTAGCGAAGCGTCTCTCTCTACCAGAAATCTTTTTCAAGAGACGCTTAGCTGACTTAGTACCTTTTTTCTGTAATCTACTACGGAGGCGACGATAACGTTCTCTTACAGAAAGGAGATGTTTTCCTGAAAAAGTTTCTCCGTCAGAGTCAGTGGCGATATTTATAATACCTAGGTCAACACCAAGAACTCCTTTAGGTTTAATAACGGAAGGAGTGTCATATTCGCATGTTAGGTGTATATACCAATCGTTTCCTTTCTTTACCAGATGGCCTCCATGTATACTTTTAGCTTCGTGAAGCATACGACGTTGATAGTCAGAAATATGCATAGGCACCTTGACTCGGCCATTTACAGTAGAAAGACTAACGATTTCTTTATCTAGGTTAACCGAAAGGATACGTTGATCGTAGGTAACACTCCTAGACTTGAAAGATTTGGCCCTTCTTCCTTTTCTTTTCGCTACTCTAATTATAACCTGAATTGCAAGATTAGCGCTAAGTCCAAATTTTTCACGAAGTTCTTTGTATATTGCACGCTGCAAAGAAAACTTATTCCAAATGTTTTTTTCCTTTGCTACTTTAAGTGCATAGTTACAAGCTTCGGTAAAATTTTCTGCTGTGCGAGAAAGTTTTTCTTCTGTAATAGCATCAGGAACTATTTTGCATTTGACAGAAAGAGTGGACATGCTACTATGATTATAGCAGGGTTCTGATGTTAGAGAATGATTTTTGTTCTCTTCTAGCACGTTCATGGCTATTACCATAGTAACATATTCCTGCATTTTGTCAAGAGGTTTGAGCCATTAGTTAAGACGGACCATAAAGAAAAAATATGGCGGCCCCGGAAGGACTTGAACCTCCGACCTACCGCTTAGAAGGCGGCTGCTCTATCCACTGAGCTACGGGGCCATGCTGGAGCCCTCGGCGAGATTTGAACTCGCAACCACCCGATTACAAGTCGGGCGCTCTTCCAAATTG
>CALIRS010000139.1 GCA_938042205.1 uncultured bacterium
TTAATCGCTACTTTAGCCCACGAACCCTTACAGAAAGTTAGCATTTTACTTGCCGCGATTCTGATACTGGGAATTGTTTATTATCTGATCTCACGCTCCGAGACCCATTATTAAGCCAAGTCTTACTTTCCTAAAGAGAGAAAAGTTATTTTTCAAACATTGCATAATCTAATTAATAATTTCGATAATTGGTTAATTATCAACAATTTCAACAGTCGGTTGACCTGAGAAATTCACAATTCAAGACCTGACCCCAGAACTTCTACAAAAAAGTCTTTTAAGCTATGAACCAGCTTTGGTAGCGGGGGCAGGATTTGAACCTGCGACCTTCGGGTTATGAGCCCGACGAGCTTCCATACTGCTCCACCCCGCATCGTTTTAAAAGGGAAAACTGAAGCGATAAAAATTATAGCACAGCTTAATCCATCTTTTTAAGACAGATCTTATCAATCACACTTCTAAAATTTTTAGGTATCACATAATAAAACTAATTTATCCCTTTAAAAAGACAAACAGAAAAGCTTACTCTTCAGGACAGATTAAAAATGCGAGTAGTGTGTACATCGCCACTGACCAGGTTAAATCAAGAGGTAAATGAATCTCAACAGTTCGATCGTACATAATTTTTGCTTGAGATGAAAATTCTTCATCTCCTTTCCAAAAAACTACAACCACAGGCACTTTTGGTAGTGCTAACAACTTAAAGGATAAATCGCCAAATGCAACCTCGACAGCACCAAGCCTTCTGGCCACTCTTTCTAATTTTTCATTTTCAAGGTCAAACATCTTAATCAATCCTTGAAAAGGAAGCTCGTGCGATCCGCTAAAGAAGGTTTCACCACCCTTCAAGCTTGAAGGAGTAACATACTCTTCTGCAGGTGAAACTTTTTTCGCGTGCAAAAGGTAATTCAAAAGAACAGGTTTAAGAAAGTGGCTCAGCCTGGTAAGAAGAACACGTCCTATAGGCTCGCCTGCTTCTATTATCTTTCTCTGAGGATAAACATGAAAAACCTGATTTAGCGAATCAACTTCGTAGCAATAATTATTCTCATCAAAACGCACGCCTGCACGTGCAACCACATCTTGAACATTTATATTCGCTAACTTTTCCCAGGCTTCAGGTTCTCCAGGATACATTAAAAAAGATTAACTTGAAATTATAGAAGGATACAAGAATATAAATCTGGCTATATCTCAAAAATAAGGGCTCGATTAAGATTAAATATGATAAACAAAACCCTTACTGAGTTCTTCTTTCGTTTTTGCAAGATCAGCAAGAGTTTTAGATTTTAAATAGTTCTCAATTACCAATTTGAGTTCTGTCCAGAGCTCGCGGGTAACGCAATCAGAAACGCGGTCACACAAACCCGAATCATCGACACAATCAACGGGAGTAAGACTTCCCTCAAGGGCAGCTATAATTTCATAAGCAGTAATCTTATCCGCTGAGCGGGTTAGCAGGTAGCCGCCTCTGGAACCTTTTACACTTCTTACGATACCAGAAGTCTTTAATTGCCTAAACAGGTGCTCAAGATATTTCTCAGAAATAGCTTCTCGCTCGGCAATCTCACCCAGGCTAACAGGATTCTCTGCTCCGTGAATAGCAACATCAATTAAAGCTCTGATTCCATATCTTGCCTTAGTCGAAATCTTCATAGTTTATCTCCTACTTAGTGAATAGGTTATCTAATTATTCGAGCGATGTCAACAGCAAAAAGAGTTGAACATCGCGTTGCTGTTTCAAGTTATCAGCAAAGTGCTGAAGGAAAAAGTGAGATAGTTGCGAAGCAATGCTGAGGTGAAAGCTACAAAAATTGTATATAATTACGAAAAAAGAACGATATATATTCGTAATCAGCCTGAAGAAGCTATTTCTTAAGTGACGGAGTCAGCAGGAATGTATAAAATAGGTTTTCGGATGAAAGAATTACACCTTAAAAAAACTTTAACGTTTATTTTTCTTTGCAGCATGATAGCACTTTCAGTTCAACCTTTTGCTTATTCGCAACCTCCAGCGCCCACCGCAGCTGAAATTAGAAAACAGCTGGATGAAATTGAAGTAAGAATGAAAGAATTAACCCAAAAAATGGGTTCTGTTCAGTCTGAAATTGACAGAATGAACCGCGAGTTGGAAATAGCAGTTGAAAAATATAATGAGGCCGTTGAACAATTAAAATCCCGGAGAACACGACTCGAAGAAATAAGATTGCTTGCACAGCAGAAACAGAAAGAACTTGAACAGCAGCAGGAGATCTACGGCAACCGCATCAAAAGCCTTTATATCTATGGCAAACTACAATATTTAGAAATCGTTTTAAACAGCTCCAGCTTCTCAGATCTTATTTCTCGCGTCTACTTTGCAATCCTCCTTTCAAAACACGACTCTGAGCTTGTGGAAAAGCTGCTCTCAAAAAAAACTGATCTCGAAAAAATTCAGACTGAACTTGAAGAAGCTATAGACCTTGAGCAACAGGCTCTATACCAGTTAAGTCTTAGAAAAATGGCGATGGAGACGGAAATAAAAAGACTTGAAGACTACAAACACGGTCTTTCAAACGAAATTAAAAGACTTCTCGTTGAACAGCAAAAGCTTCTTGAAAAGCAGCGAGAGCTCTACCGTGCAAGCACTGAAAACGTCATTTATGCTTATGACCTTACTGTTGAGCCAGGATCAGTGGTGGAAACTGCCCTTAAATATCTCGGAATCCCCTATCTCTGGGGTGGCGAAAAACCGGAAACTGGATTTGACTGTTCTGGGCTGGTGCGATATGTATTTCTCCAGCATGGCATTGATCTTCCGCATTACAGTGGTTATCAGTTCAAAATGGGAAAGCCGGTGGAGACTGATGAGCTGCAGCCAGGTGATCTAGTATTTTTTGGTAACCCTGTTCATCATGTGGGCATTTACGTCGGCAACGGTTATTTTATTCACGCTCCTAAAACAGGTGACTTTGTAAAAATTACTCCTCTCTCGTCAAGAATTGATTATGCCGGCGCAAGAAGAATCTTGGGTTACGTGCAACCCTCTACAAGTTCAGTTTTCTAACCTTAACTCAAACAATCTCTCCTCTAAAAGCAAATATTTAATACTTTAACGCTAATTTTAATAACTCTTCTGTATAAAAAAGTTTACAATTATTGTGAGATTGACATTTTTTCGAGGTATTTGATATGAAAGAAGAAAATCTGATTAGCACTTGCCTCGATGAAGCTTCTCGTCTTGGAGCATTTGGTTGTGATGTCAGAGTTACTTTAGAAACTGAAGAAGCGGTTCATGTTAGAAATGGTCAACCGGATGCGATAGGATACGAAGAGAATTTCGGCCTGGGTGTAAGAATCTACCTGAAAGACTCCGAAGGTTTTGCATCCACAAATGACATCACGGATGATGCAGCCATAAAGGCGGTGCGGAATGCATTCGACCTTGCTTTGAGAAGGAAAACGATGTCCTGGAAAAATAAGTTGCTCTCGGAGGAATTTCCTACCCACATTGCATCTCTGAAAAATCAGGTTATAAAAGATCCCTTTTCTGTAAGTATTTCTGAAAAGCTTGAACTTCTCAATCGAGCTTATGAAGAAGCGTCTGAAATTCAGGGAATTATAGCTTTTTTAGGATTTATTCGATCTTTTAAAAAACAGAGCTGGTTTGCTAACCTTGCTGGTTCAAATATTTATCAGGAAGCCACTTCCTGCGGAGCTGGTATTGAAGTATACGCCATGATAAATGGAGAACTTCAAAGACGTTCTTACCCAACGGAAAGTGGCAACTTTGCTCAAGAAGGCTACGAATTTATCGAATCAATGAAACTACTTGAAAACGCAAAAAAGATCGCCGAGGAAGCAGTAATGCTTTGCAAAGCTGAAACCTGCCCTGAAAAAGAAACCACAGTCGTTATTGCTGCTGATCAAATGGCACTTCAAATACATGAGTCAATCGGTCATCCGGTTGAACTCGACAGAGTGCTGGGACGAGAAGTTTCACTAGCTGGATCTTCTTATTTAAAACCTGACGCTCTTGGTAAAAAAATTTTTAAAAGCGAACTTGTAAATATTGTTTCTGACGCTTCTTATCCCGGAGGTTTTGGTTCATTCTTTTATGATGACGAGGGATTTCCGGCTCAAAAGTTTTACATAATTAAAAAGGGTACTCTCGAAAATTTTTTGACATCATCAGATACCGCATTTGAGATTGGACAAAGTAGTAACGGGTGCGCACGAGCTGATGGAGCACATCGAATACCTTTAGTAAGAATGTCAAACGTTAACCTGGAACCTGGAAATTTAAGCTTTGATGAACTGATCTCTGATATCAAGGAAGGAATTTATCTTGAGACCACAAAAAGCTGGTCGATTGATGACCTCAGAATGAACTTTCAATTTGCAGTGGAGCTTGCTAGAGAAATAAAAAATGGCAAATTAGGAAAACCTTACAAGAATGCAAACTATACAGGTATAACCCCGATTTTCTGGAGCAACCTTGTAGCTCTTGGTAACGAAAACACCTTTAAGATGAGAGGATTTACTAACTGTGGAAAGGGAACCCCGGTTCAAATTATGCATGTAGCACACGGATCACCTATTGCTCGTTTTAGAAATGTGAAGGTAGGAGCTTCAAAATGAGGTAAGAAATATGGTGTTGGATGTTCTGGATTTAAAGCTAAAGTTGATATCGAGTTCATTTGAAAAGCTTCAGC
>CALIRS010000140.1 GCA_938042205.1 uncultured bacterium
ATTCACAATTCAAGACCTGACCCCAGTTGCTTCCAGTCGGGGGATTGGAAAGTCTTTTTTTCAACGTCCGAAGACCCGACTCTTGAAACCGATATTGTTGCCTGCCTGTCATTTCGTGCTTGACCATAGCGAATAGTAAGTAATTCTGCTTTTAATAAGTTTTTTTCCACAGGTTTTTCTTTCTTGCTTCTCACAATAGTTGTTGGTCCAGGTTTACTGATAGGAATTATTACGTAGTCACCCTCACGAACCAGTTCTTCAAGAGCTTCGTTTTCTGATTTATTCCTTCCAATTATTATCCAATCATTTTCTTCAAAAAAATGTCTGCCATATTTGAGAAGTTCTATGTCATCAGGAATCAATTTCCCACGCCACCCTTTCAACTTCCTGAGTCTTGCTGAAAATCCAGGATCTGTTAACAGACAGCCACCCCCTGGTGTCGGATATTCTTTGACACCAAATTTTTCAGCCAGTTCCATCTGACGTCTTCGGGAACGACCGGAAATATCATAAAGTTTGTTTCTGTCAATCCATCCCTCTTTCTCGGGAATCGTTTTTTTAAGAAGCTTAGCAGACAAAGGTCTTACCACAAAACCTTCATAGCCAGACTCCCTTTCCACAATCTCCAGTGCTTTTTTGTTCTGAGACTTTGGTCTTTCCCAGAGAACTTCGCCAGTCACAACAAAGGAAGCTTTATACCTCCTCATTAAATCCCCGGTAATCTTCACCATTTGAATATGACAATCGATACAGGGATTAAGATTCTTGCCATACCCGTATTTTGGATTTTCAACTATCTCTATTTCTTCCTCAAAAATACTGATTTCAACAAGAGGCCATCCGAGCCTCTGGCAAGCCGTATAAGCCTTCGAGGTTCCAAAGAATGAACTCTTAAAAGATACTGGAAGAATGTCTATCCCCTGCTTTTCAAGGATCACACCGGAAAGTGTACTGTCAAGGCCACCGGAAAGCAGGAGCATTGCTCTTCTTTTCCCGGCTTCAAGCGGCTTCAGAGGAATTACCTCTCTAACCTCCATTTTAAAATCCTTTCACCCCGTTTAAGCTTATACCTTCTTTTTCAAGAAGCGCTGAGAAAATCCCTTTACCTTCTCTTATTCTTCCCGAAAAAGTGCCATCATAAATCTCCTTAACGCCGCAGCTCGGACTTCCTTCTCTTAAAAAAGCAGTGCTGGCACGCGCTCTCTTCACAATATCAAGTGTTCTTAACGCACCTTCAATATATACTTTGGTAACATCGCGCCCGTTTCCATCAATACTCTTTGCTTTTCCATTTAAGACCTCTGTTCCATCTCCACCCGAGAGTTCCGATTTTTCTCTGGGAATCCCCAATCCTTCAAGAACTTCCGGACAGACAGCAACAATCGCTTCATAATCAAGTAGTTTCTCGTAAAGTGTCTTTGAAATTCTTGGTTTTCCATCATATGCGCAGGGTATACCAATTAAGCAGGCACTTACCACTGCTACCTTTCCCACTTAAGGATAAGCACTTCCCCCACTCTCGATAATCTTTCCCTGATACGGTTAATATCCACGCCGCTCGGAGTCGCCAGCGATATTTCGTAAATATAATAATGGT
This sequence comes from uncultured bacterium, assembly GCA_938042205.1. Classification (GTDB taxonomy): domain Bacteria; phylum Actinomycetota; class Aquicultoria; order SKW223; family SKW223; genus CALIRS01. Next base: position 1,598 of record CALIRS010000140.1, read on the forward strand.
CACCTGTGGTTTCGGAATAAGTTTCTGTTTCGCCGACATCCTTTAAAATGGTTTTGGGATTTAATTGTTCCGAAGTTTTCAGTTTTACGGTAAAGAGATGTTTGCGACCAACGCGAAGTTCAACTGATTTTAAAAGAATCAGAACAATAAGCACCAAAATGGTTACAACTAATGCCAGATAACCCTGCCCTACGGCACAGGCAAGACCAATGGCTGCCACCACCCAGAGAGTAGCTGCAGTGGTTAACCCAACTACCACGTTTCCCTGTCTGATGATGGTTCCAGCGCCGATGAAACCGATACCGACAACAATATTTGCCGCTACTCTTGAAACATCTGCCCCCTCAATGGGGAAAGCATATAGTGAGAGAATTGTATAAGTAGCTGAACCAACCGCCACCAGAGCATGGGTGCGAAGTCCTGCCGGTCTATCCTTCATCTCCCTTTGCAGACCCACAAGCCCACCAAGAATAAGAGCCAGAAGAATCCTGCCAGATGCACTTAACAAAGAAATTTCTTGAATCATACCTTTAGTTTAAAACAACCGGTTTAATGATTCTATTTCAGTTTTTAACTAAAGCTTTCTTTTTTATCTTCATCTGTAGAAAAACTTTCGAGTGATTTGTTTAAAAGCTCAAGCTTAATAGTTTGCTCGTTTAAACGCTGGTTTAACCTGCTCGCACTTTGAGCTGCATTGGAAATATGCCTTGAAAGAACATTAAATTCCTCAACAACATTTTTTGAAGCAGTGATGGCTTCTGTTAGTGCATCGAGAGCATTTCCGACATTTTTCTCAAAAGTGGAAGCTCTAACTGCATAAGCGATGGCGCCAAGATATGCATGAAGAGTGTTCGGGGAAACCAGATAAACCCTTTTCTGTCTTGCATAGTCAAGAAGTTCTGCAGATTGAAAATCAGGATTGGCACAGATTTCATAATAGAGGCTTTCTGACGGCACATACATAAAAGCAAAATCAAAAGTGCCCTCGTTTGGGTTAATGTATTTCTCAGAAATATTATTTACGTGAACGCGGACATTTTTAACTATTTGCCTTGCTATTGAGCTTTTTTCAGCTTCACCAGCCTTGTAATAACCTTCAAAATCACTTACCGGGAATTTGGAATCTATGATGAGGAGCCTTTCACCAAGCCTGATTGCGAGATCAGCTCTCTGTCCGTTTCTAAAGGAATACTGCTCATAAATAATATCTGAAGGGAAAGTATCTCTGATCAAGGAATAGAGTGAAACTTCCCCGAACTTGCCCCTTCCTTTAGGCGCCGCCAGCAAGTTTTTGATATCCTGTGCTGCCTGAGCCACATTTTTTACTTCTTCAAGCTTCTGAAGCATCTGTCCGACATTTTGAGAAAAGCTACGGCTTTCCTGAAAGCTGGCATTTAAGTGCTGGAGTACTGACTGGTTGAGCTTTGCCACCTCCTCTTTCTGTGCCCTGGTCTCATCAATAGCTCTTCGCTGGTCACGTTTAATCCGCAAAATTTCAACTACCAGATAGGTAAGAACGACAAGTATAAGTATCAAGACAATATAGATCATTCTTATCTTCCGCTTTCCTCACTTAAAATAGGTACTATTTCACCTGTTCTTACGAAAATCACTTTCCCCACAACCTCTCTATAAGGATAGAGCTTACGGGTACCGTTGATATAACCAATAATCTGATCGCGATATAAATCGCTTACCTCTGCATGGGTTTTGTATTCAATAACACAAATTTTGTCATCTTCTTCATATAAAAGGTCTATTCGCATTATTCTATAGCCACCCTTTTCAAGAGAAAGAATTGCAAATTCAGGCTTCCCCCCGCTTTTAACTAACTTCTTGCCCTCTGAAGTGCCAAGAAATGATTTGGCGAGTAGTGCTGCCTCTGATGCCTGTTCCTCATCTGCGTAGTAGTAATGGCAGAGTTCCTTTGCTCTTCTTTCAATATCGTCCTCACTTAACAAACCTATTTTAAACTCAAACAGTATCTCGTGAAAAATGGTTCCTACTTCAAATCCAGCTGACAGGTCGTATGCTTTTTTCAACTTTTTCTTTGATAGAGGCTGAACCTTTTTTGCCAGCGGCAGCTCAAGATCATCATCTGGAATTTCAAAAGGAATCTGATAGATTTTGCGTAAATCAACTGACTTTGAAATAAAAAATTCTTCTCTACATTTTTCTTTATTTTCTTCACTTTTTACCTCAGCCTCAAAAGAAGGATTGTAAGAAATTTTCTGAAGCTCCGGGATATCAAGTTCTTCGATGGCTTCGTAAAGTTCCTCATAAACTGTTTTATTTTCTGAATTCGGTCTGCTTTTAATTGAGGGCAGCAGTACATAAAGATAGTCTCTTGCCCTGGTGAAAGCAACATAAAACAGGCGTTTGATTTCTTCGTTGTTGAACCTTTTGAACTCGAGTTTTCTCTCTTCAAAGTAGTCATCCATTTCTATCAGAGATGCCGGAATATGTTCCTTGTTCTTGAGGTTCTTCCTTCCGCGGTCAGGAAACTTAAATGCTATCTCGCATAGTGCATCATCACTGCCTGGATACATTAATAAATTGCTATCACCTCTTCCTCTCCCCCACAAAGATGCCGCGAATACAACGCTAAACTCCAGTCCCTTTGATTTGTGTATTGACATCAAGAATACCGCGTCTCTTTCTGAATGTATTTCAAGTCTACCTTCTGAAAGAATCTCCTCAATAAATTCTGACATTTCAAAAGGCGTACAGATGCCTTCCTCTTCAGCAAGTGAAAACATTTCTGAAAGGACCCTTAAAGCTAACGAAATGTTTATTTCTTCAGATAACAGCTTAAACAGGGGAGATAAAGCATCAATCGACACCCGGTAGGCCTCAAAAGGACCTTCTTTAAAAGAATGATAGTATTTAGAGAATGCATGATGAATAATTTTCAATACTGAATCTTCAGCTTTTGAAAGAGCCGCTATACCGTGCCCATTTCTATCCGGGTACTCATATCCAAGTGTTCCCATCATCTTAATAAAATATCCGTTTTCGAACGGCTTTCCGCATGCTATAAAAAAGCTCTTTAAAAACTGAAATGCCCTGTTAGTGTCAAACCGTCCATCAACAGCAATAAAGGGAATGCCCGCCTTAGTCAACTCTCTTTCATATTCGTTTAAGTGAGTCTTTACCTTTACGAGGATGGCAATATCTGAATAATTTATTTTTCTCGTTATGCCTTCCCTGTCCTCGATGACCACACCTTCCTCTACCAATCTTTTTATCTCGTTTGCTATAAACTTCGCCTCCCAGACCGCTTTCTCCCTGCTGTTAAGTTCATTTCCCTCATGAAAGACTGCTGCTACCTGGCTTTGTCCGGCTCCCCTCTCTGAGGTAAAAGATTCATAACGAGTGACCCAAATTGGGCTGGTTTCTTCATCAACTTTCATCAATCTCGAAAAAATTGAATTGACAAAGTCAACTACAGGCTTCTTGCTCCTTCTATTGACGATAACATTTACCTTTCGGTAAAGTTCAGGTTCTCTGCTCTCAAGGTATGAAAATTCCGCATCGGCTTGTTGCATCACTGATACATCTGCATTTCTGAAAGAATAAATGGATTGCTTGGGGTCTCCGATAAGGCACACAAATGACCTGGTCGTTTCAGAAAGACCAATACCTGCGAATCTTTCGTCAGTAAGAAAGCGGATTATCTCCCATTGAAGTCTGCTTGTATCCTGAAACTCATCAATCAATACCACCTTGAAGTTTTCATTAAAATAGAGAAGAAGGTCTCGCCAGTCTGCGTCAACAAAATTGCTTTCGTCCGAGTTTTCAATAGAAACCATCAAATAGGCAAAGAATTCGATGTCGTGAAATTCAAAGTATCCTCTCTCAAGCTTCCAGGCAAGAAATCTATAAAAGGCATCCTCAAAAAGATATGCGATGTCCCTGTATGCCCTTACCAGTTCTTCTGATTTAAAATGGGCTATGGCTTCCTTAAAGGAAATATTCTTTATCCTCTGTGCCCAGAAAAACGACAGAGGAGACTTCCCGTAAAGAGAACAGAGAAGATCACAGATATCCTTATCGGTGGCGATGTCAAAAGCCAGACCACTGATTTCAGATGTAGAATCACCTGCTACAGCAACCTGTTTTATTCTAGCGAGACGGTCGTAACACTCTCTTATGCAGGAAATAGCTAAAGAACGGAACATGTTTTCTGAAAGCTCTACAGGTAATCTTTTCCCCGAAATTGAGAAGGAAGGAATTACTACCTGAAGTAAGTCGTTTAAAAAAGAATGAATCGTAAAAGCTCTTATCCTTTTAGTGCCAGAAAAGTATTCTTTAAGAAGCTCCTGTTTTTCGCGGTCTCCGCGAAAGAAGCTAGTAATGATTCTTTCTTTAATCTCGCCCGCAGCTTTGTTTGTATAAGTGGTAGCTACAATTTCATTTACGCTAACGCCTTTTTTCAGATATTCCAGAAAAAGTTCGGTAAGAATCCTGGTTTTCCCTGCACCTGCAGGGGATGATATCAGCGTATTCTTGTCGACAATCTCAAAGATTAAGTCTTTTATATCCATGTCTTCTCCGGTGAGTACCAACAGTATTTGTTCAGCTCGCAGCGAGCGCAATCACCTATCTTTTCCATAATACCTTTCACCATGTTTTCAACTATTGCTTCGAGATTATGCTTCTTTGTCCTTCTCGTATAATCAGCAGAAAGCGATTTAAGTCCCAGTTCATTTACGTATACCACACCACATCCGGCTTTTTCTTCGCTTTCCCCAAGTAGCTCGCGATAAATATTTACCTGCAACCGATCATCAGTTTCTAATCTTTCTTTAGGAGAAGTTACTTTAAAATCTCTGATCATGATTGGTTTTTCACCATTTGTTTCATCAGGATATACATGTTCGAGCCAGTCAATTCTTCCCGAAACAACTGCCAGGCCCAGGTCCTTTCGAACCTCTTTTTCGCTTTCTATTCTCAAACACCTACCTGCTCTCTCAGCAATGAATACTGAAAGATGAGATGAAAATCTTTCAGAGAGAGGACTGAACTCTGAAAGCATTCTCTTTAGAGCTTCCTTTCCATGGAAACCTTCGTCGCACTTTCTAAAAACAACATTTTTAGACGTTTTTTTAAGCTCATTTGAAATAAACTTGACAGTGGCATCATAATCTTTCATAAGACTTTTTTTTAGTTCTTCCAGCTTATCAGAGGTTGAAAGCCTTTCGTTTACAAAATTGGTAATCGTTTCATGGATAAGAATTCCGATTATTCTTCTTGAAAGATAGGGGTCAGGAAACCTGCCTGCAAAAACTCCAAGCTCATTTTCAAGCTTGAATCGATAATTACATTTTTTATATGTAAGAATATCGTTTACCTGAAAAAAAGGTTTATCGACTATTTCAGACTCAGGTAAAGGTAGATTCTTGACTTCTACAGGAGCAAAAACCCTTTTAATTTTTTTTACTTTTAGGTTTTGCCAGTTAAATCTAACAAGTTTAATTCCTGAAGGCGTTTTCTCCCTTTGTTTAAAAATCAATTCCAGTTCATCCAGAAAACGGCTCCGGAGGTGTTCCTGATTTCCGCTTTTTCGATACCAGCTGAAAAAGATGCCTCTCCTTGCTGAAGAAAAAAGTCTCCAGAATTCTCTTTTTCTCATTACGTAAAAATCAAGGCTTGACGGAAGACCAATTTTCTTTCTTACTCCCTCAGATAGAAAAATGTCTTTAGCAGGCTTGCCAGGAAATACCTCGTCGGTAAGTCCCCCGACAAAAATGTAACCAAAGGAAGAGCCTCGACTTTCAAGGAAGCCGGTAATCTGAACACCCTCCGAAACATCACCAACCTGGATTGAAGATAGGGACGCAAGGGCTGCTGAAAAAAGTCCTTCCGCAAAGACAAGTGCATTTTTTGAATCATCAAAATTTGCTTCTTTAAATGATGGTAACAGGTCTTGTTTATCTAAAAGGGCACACGACTTAAGAGCTTCATAAACGGCTTCAACCTCTTTTTGTTTTGCAGGATCAGCTGGCTCAGTATCCGGGAGCACCTGTAAAAACCTGCCAGTTTCAATCAGCGTTTCTATCACTTCCAGCAGGGTATTTTTCTCTGAAAGGAGTTTGAGAAACATAAGAAGCTTAAATATTTTGCTGTAAACTTCTTGAGATTTAAGTCTTTCTGCAGCGCTGAAGAGAGTCTCAATCCCTGTGTATATCTCCATTTCAAAAATGCTTTTTATGAATAAACACTTTTCACCAATACTTAGAACCTTAATTTCAGGGTTGAAAAGAAAATTACAAAAAACGTGAACGTCAAAATCAAATATGCAGGTATCTAAAGCCTGGAGAAAAAACTGAGCCAGGGGTCGATTATAAAGTTCTTTACCTCGAGAAAGATTAAATTTTATGTTGCGAGATTTAAGTGCTCCACCAATTATAGAAGCATGCCTTTCAATTTCAGGAAAAGTTATACAAATTGCCTCCGGAGGGCATCCTTTCTCAACAAGTGACTCGACCTTCATTGCAATTTCTTCGGCCTCAACTGCCAGCGTTTCGTAGTTATCAATTCCAAACAAGCACTCTCGTTCATCCTGATAAAATTCTTCAAGATTATTGTGATTGATTGAATTTAAATAAGGTGGAATAAATTCCTGGAAAATGTCACTGTCGTGGTGAAAATTGCCAATTTCGAATACTGGTAGAAGGATGATA
>CALIRS010000141.1 GCA_938042205.1 uncultured bacterium
TGAATATCCCAGCTCAGACACATGATAACAAGAGCGAATTTTCATTTTTTGCTTTTATTTATGCATTCTTCAAAGTTAATAACCAAGACATGATATTCTCGAGAGTTGATAAAGAGGGATAATATATATTCTTGTTCTTCCAGTGTAAACAAAAGCATTTAAAGAATGATTACCTGCGAAAGCTCTTGAAGGCTTGTAAGTTTCGATAAATCTCCTTATTGCTATGGCAACCTGTAGGACTTTTGAGTTTTATTACCTACTCTCAATAAAAATCTGCAACTTATCAAAACCAAGAAAAAAATCTACTTCGGCTTTATCTTTAGTTCTCTGGTAACCAATCCTTGCCAGTGCGAATTCAGTTTCCCTCACTAAGTTGAAAAAGTTTTGGAATACAAAACCCTGCTTTTTCAGATTACAAATTGCCGAAAGCATAATTTCTTAAATCAAGGTTTAAAAGTTATTATAATAGATGCCTTAGTAATCACTTTGCAAATACCTCTATAATAAGAGGTGACCCGTTGAAGGATAAATGTTTTTTCACAAGCCCGCAGATATTCAGATATTGTCTGTTCGTTTAAAAAACGCGCCCAAAAGTTGGAGAATGCTCCAAAAGGTTAATCAGATCCCAACTTGTGCAATTATTAACTTAACAGGTTACTGAATAACTCAGTTTTCTATACACGGACCTAGAATATTGTGTTTTTCTTCTCTATATAGCTTTGATAAATTTTCGATAAATTTCATCTATCAATCTTAGCCTTTATGACACAATTTCTTCCCAAACATTCTGTAATAACCAGCGAAAGTAAGTTTTTCATCTAAAAGGTATGATTTTTTTTTTCTTCCTCAATTGAGAAAAGTCGGGCAGCCGGGGGATCATGTTGCGATTTTTAACTTTTTAATAATGTATAAATAAATGTAAAAAATGAAATTTTGTTCTTGTTATCATGTGTCTGAGCTGGGATATTCACAATTCAAGACCTGACCCCCGGGCCCTCGGCCGGGGGCTGGTTACAATAACCCACTGTGTTAAAATTTAAGAGCGAATATCGGGATGTGGGAGGAAATATGGCTATCTGGAAATGCTCAAATTGTGGGTATGAAAAAGAGGGGCGCTGCAAACCTAAGAAGTGTCCAAATTGCGGAGGCGGCGATTTTACAAAAGCCGAAGAAGAACAGAAAAGCAAAGAACAGCAGAAAAACAAATAAGACTGAATGAAAGGATTAAGTTTCTAAATCTTTCAAATCGACTGAAGGAAGCGAAATTGCTTAAATCAAGAGGTTTATATATAGGCACTTATTTCGGTGTTCCTATCTATATCCATTCTAGCTGGTTGATCGTATTTTTAATTGCATACTTCTCACTAGCTTTCCATGATATGCCTGCTCTCAATCCTGATGGGAGCCAGCCCATCTGGAACCTTCAAGCGATCGTAGTGACACTTCTTTTTTTCGTTTCCGTACTTATTCATGAGCTGTCGCATTCGCTGGTGGCTATCAATCAAAAAAACAGTGTTAGGGAAATTACACTCTACGTATTTGGAGGCGCGGCAAAAATAGAGCACGAACCTAAAAGCCCTTCACAGGAAGTTTTCATGTCTTTAGCTGGACCGGCAATGAGCTTCTTTCTCTCTTTCATATATTATGCATTATTTATTTTGCTTGAAAGTGCCATTCTGACATGGGCATCAACCATCTTCTATGTTCTTGGAATTGTAAACTTCTATTTAGGCATTTTTAATTTAATGCCCGCCTTCCCTCTCGATGGCGGGCGCGTTTTCCGCTCTATTATCTGGAAACTCAAAAAAGATAAGCTGAAAGCCACGGTTTATTCAGTCAGACTTTCCTGGTTACTTTCTGCCGGACTTTTCCTGACGGGCGCTTTCTTTGTTTTCAAGAACAATTTTCAGGGATTGTGGCTGATTTTCATATCGTTTGTCCTTTTCAGGGTATCATCTTATTCACTTTATGCAGCTCGCCATGAGTGGGCATGGTCTCAAAATGCAATAGAATACTTTGATAAAGCGAAAGTCATCGATATTGGAAATGATAGAATCTCATTTTCAGGGGATTTAGGAGTGGCAGTCCTTAACGGGAAGATTATTGGAGTGGTTGAGAGAAGTGAAGAAACATATAATATCAACCAGAATTTTAAACTCTCTGAACCGGATAAAAGTGCTGCTGAGTGTTATCGTTTGATCCTTAAAGAGGGTAGCGATTATCTTATAATTCCATTATCAACAGAAGATTTTGCAATCGGAAATGCGCAAATGATTCTTCATAGGATTGAATCTCGTCTTCGTTTGAATAAGATAGCGTGAATTTGTAAACTTTTAATTCAGTTTATTTCGGGAGTTGCTGAGATGGAAAAACAGGACTTACTTAGAAAATTGCCCTCCGTTGATGAGGTGCTTGGCTGGCATGAGATGGGAACTTTCTTGCGTTCGTTTTCTCGCGAGCTAGTAGCAGATGGTATCAGATCTGCTCTTGATAATGTAAGACAGGAAATTCTTCAAGCGCTCGATGAAGAGGTAGAGACAAAAGCAAAGCTAATTACAGCCCTTAAGAATTTTATTATCGAAAATGTGAGAAAGTACACCAGTTATCATCTAAAGCCGGTGATTAATGCGACCGGAGTGGTGATTCATACCAATCTTGGCAGGTCACCTTTAGCACCAGAAGCACTGGAAAGGGTAATTGAGATATCAAAAGGATATTCCAATCTTGAGTATGACCTTGAGGAAGGCAAAAGAGGCAGCCGATACTCTCATGTAGAATATTTACTTAAGAAGCTCTGCCAGGCAGAAGACGCTTTTGTGGTGAATAATAACGCTTCTGCCGTTTTATTAGCACTGAATACTTTAGCCCGCGACCGTGAAGTGATTGTTTCGCGCGGTGAGATGATTGAAATTGGTGGAAGTTTTCGCATCCCTGAAATCATGAAGATAAGCGGCGCGAGGCTTGTAGAAGTAGGCACCACCAATAAAACACATCTTAAAGATTATGAAGATGCGATAACTGAAGATACAGCACTGATTCTAAAAGTTCACCCGAGCAATTATCGCGTTGTTGGTTTTACCAGAGAGGTTTCTCTTGAAGAACTCTCTGAACTTGGGAACAGAAAAAATATTCCAGTGATGTATGATGCTGGCTCTGGAGCACTGATCGATTTTTCAGAAAAAGGATTTGCCGGTGAACCAACAATCAGTGTTGCTCTTAAATCGGGAGTCGATTTTGTGACCTTTAGCGGGGATAAACTTCTGGGAGGTCCTCAGGCAGGAATAATTGTGGGCGCTAAATCTTATATAGAAAGAATGAAGAAGAATCATTTAAATCGCGCTCTTCGAATTGACAAGTTAACACTTGCCGCTCTTGAAGCCACTTTAAGACTTTATCTTGAAGGAGATCCCTGGGTGCTTATACCCACCTTGAGACTGCTTTCGGAAAGCAAAGAAAAATTAAAGAAACGTTCACTTGCGTTTTCACGTAAATTAAGGAAAGAATTCGGAAACAAAGTTGACCCTCAGGTTGTTACAACTGAAGCTCGCTCAGGCGGAGGTGCTTTGCCGGAAATAAGAATTCCAAGTTCAGGGGTTTCAGTTGCATTTAAAAATTTTGAACCTCAGGAAGTCGAGAAAGCGCTTCGGCACTCTGAACCGCCGGTCATCGTTCTTGTTCAGAATGACAGGGTTCTTTTTGATATGAGAACGATATTTCCAGGGGAAGAAAAGGGAATAATTTCTGCTTTGAAAGAGATCGGAGTATGAGCTCGCACGTAATTGGAACCGCAGGTCACATTGATCATGGGAAAAGCTCACTGGTAAAAGCACTCACTGGAGTAGATCCAGACCGCTTAAAAGAAGAAAAAGAGCGTGAAATGACCATTGACCTTGGCTTTGCACATTTTGTGCTTTCCTCAGGAAGATGGGTAAGTATTGTTGATGTGCCCGGTCATGAAAGGTTCATTAGAAACATGCTTGCCGGCGCCTCAGGTATCGACCTTGTTCTTTTTGTTGTTGCCGCTGATGAGGGAATGATGCCTCAAAGCAAAGAGCATCTTGAAATACTCGACCTTCTGGGACTTAAAGGTGGGATTGTGGTTATTACTAAGAAAGACCTGGTAGATGAAGAATGGCTTGAGCTGATTGTTGAGGATATAAAAAGGGATTTGAAAGGAAGCTTCCTTGAAGGTGCGCCGATGGCGGTAGTGTCTTCGAAAACAGGTGAAGGCATTGATGTGGTAAAAAAGCTTATCGAAGAACATTTTGAAAGGCTTGAAAAGAGACCTGTTGAAGCGCCTGCAAGATTTCCGATTGATCGTGTATTTACCATATCTGGATTTGGGACCGTGGTTACCGGAACTCTCTGGGAGGGAGAAGTTCGTGTGGGCGACGAGCTTACTCTTCTTCCTCAAGAAAAAGCTGTTAGAGTACGCAACCTTCAAACTCATAATGATAACGTGGAGAAGGTATCAGCAGCGGTGAGACTGGCGATAAATCTGGCAGGTAGTGAAAAAGCAGAAATTGCACGTGGTGACGTGCTGGTTCAACCGGGATATTTCAAACCGACAAAAATGCTTGACGTAAGCTTAACGCTTTTAAAGGATGCCCCAAAAGTGAAACATGCTGAAGTGGTTCATTTTTATTTAGGGACGAAAGAAACACTTGGTAAAGTGAGGCTTCTTTATGAGAAAGAGCTTAAACCGGGCGAAAAAGCCTATGCTCAGATTGTTCTTGAAGAGCCTGTCGTTGCCAGGCGTGGGGATCGCTTTGTGATACGTAGATTTTCACCCCTTTTGACGATAGGTGGAGGTGTGGTAATTAATCCTTATGCGGTAAGACGTCGTCTAAATGTGGCGGAACATAGGAATGAATTTGAGATTTTCGAGGAAGCTGATGACGAGAGGTTCATAGGGTATTTACTGAGGTCGGCGGGGTTTAAGGGAATTTCTGTTAGTGAGCTTAAACTAATGTCTGCTGTCAGGGAAAGCAATATAAATCAGTTGTTAAGAAACATGGAAAAGCAAAGCAAAGTTTTTAATCTGAAAGAGAGATGGTTTGATGCTGGAATTGAAGAAGATGGTAAGTCAGAAATTGTTAGAGTGCTTAAAAATTATTTCAAAGAAAATCCCTGGGCGCCCGGGATGGATAGAGAGGAATTACGTTCGCGGTCGAAAGTGGACGACAGGAAGCTTTACGGAAGATTGCTGAACGCTCTTGTTTCTGAAGGGAAGATTGCAGTTGATCAGGATATAATAAAGCTAAGCGGAAGACGGGTAGAATTATCTTCTGAAGAAGTGGAAATTCGTTCCCGGCTGGAAAATGCTTTTTTGCGCGATTTATTTAACCCTCCTCTTCCAGAAACTGTATTGAAAGAAAGTACATCTGATTTGAAAGTTGCTAAAAAACTTTTTAACGCATTGGTTGAAGAGAAAATAATTATTAAGGTCACGACGGATGTTTATTTTCATCGTAAAGCTCTTGAGGAAGCGATTGAACGAATCAAGGAGTTTATTGACAAAAATGGATCCGTGACAGTTGCCCAAATAAGAGACCTGCTGAAAACTTCCAGAAAATACGCGATACCTTTAATGGAGTATTTTGATAAGATAAAATTCACCAGGCGTGTTGGGGATAAGAGAGTTCTCGTAAAATAGATTTAAATGAGGGCTGGATGCCAGAGATTTTGGCAGTCCTTTTTTATTTTTGTTATTTATGTATTTGTAGATAGCAGATGGAGGTGCATCGGTGCTGGTGTGCCGCCTGGTCTTCAAAACCAGTGTGAGGCCAAAAGCCTTGGGTGGGTTCGATTCCCACGCACCTCCGCCATTAGAATCCAAGTGCTTCCGGGTGCTTCCGGGGTCAGGTCTTGAATTGTGAATTTCGCAGTTCAGACAAACGCTTTTGTTATACATTATACAATCTACGCCCTTTTTTACACATTTTTAAATCAATTAACCTTAGCCGCCGCAATAGTCGTAGTAGATTATCAAGACTACTGAAAATTCAGCCAAGAATTTTGAATCTCTTTGAATCCTACAGGCTTGTTAAACACCTGAGAGTTTCTGCATAACGACTGGTATAGTATTAAATTCCTATTGCTTTCTGAATTTATCCAAATCACAATCCTTACCTATGGCAAGACCATTAAGAATACAGTTTGAAGGAGCTCTTTATCACATAACCGCAAGGGGGAACGAAAAAAGCAAAATTTTTTTGGAAGCAAGAGATAGGGTGAACTTTCTTAGCATTCTTAAAAATACTATTGAGGATTTTAACTGGATCTGCCATGCCTATTGTTTAATGAATAACCACTATCATTTAGTAATCGAAACTCCAGAAGCAAATCTTTCAGGAGGAATGAGGCACCTAAATGCTACCTATGCACAAAAATTTAACAAAAAACACAACCGTGTTGGGCATTTATTTCAAGGACGATATAAAGCGATTCTTATAGAAAAAGAGAGCCAACTTCTGAGAGTTATCAGATATGTGATTTTGAATCCAGTAAGGAAAAAATATGTTCGCCTTCCAGAAGAATGGAGATGGAGCAGTCATAAGGCTACAGCCGGCTACGAATACCCTCATAAATGTCTTACTATAGATTGGGTCTTAAGTCAGTTTGGCAAAGAGAAACTGCTGGCTATGAAAAGATATGTTAAGTTTGTGAAGGCAGGCATTCATGATGATTCAATATGGAAAAACCTGAAAGGAGGAATGTTCTTAGGAAGCGAAGAATTCGTAAATAAATTTTCGGATCTTGTAAAGGAGAAAGAAAAAATAAAAGATATTCCGCGGACTCAGCGCTATGCCACAAGACCTTCTCTTGAAAAAATATTTACTAAAGAAGTTTTAAATAACAAGGATAAAAGAGACAAAGAGATCTACGTGGCAATAAAGAGGTATGGCTATTTTCAATCAGAGATAGGAAGGTTTCTTAACAAGCATCCTTCAACTATTAGCAAGATATTCAGAAGAGTAGAAAAAAGAATAAATGAACTTTAAAAATGTATTTTTTAGGAAGTAAAGATTATGCTGACCTGGGAAATTCACAATTCAAGACCTGACCCCATTTCCCCCCATTTTCTCCTCCATTTTCTCCATTTCGGACATTTTTTCGATAGCGGGGGTTTTAGCTCTGAGGAAGTCAAGGAAGGCGGTGTGAGCTTTGCTCATTGGAGCTTTTTCGTTATACGCAATATATAGTTTTCGCTTAAGGTTTAACCCGTGTGCTTTTCTGTAAGTAAGGCTGCAGGCTTTTACATGGTCAAAAAGAGCATAGATTGATACTGGAGTTATTCCTGCGCCCTGCGCTACTGCGGAGAGCACCGCTTGAGTACTCCCCAGTTCAAGCACGATATTTAATTTATTTTCCGAAAGACCTTTAGCTTCAATAGCCTCTTTAAATGTAAGTCTGGTTCCCGAGCCTTCTTCCCTCATCACAAAGGGGTACTTTTTAAAATCGACAAGTCTCACATATTCGTGGGACGCCAGTGGGTGGTCAGGTCTCATCGCAATTACCAGCTCGTCAACGGCAAACTCCTCATAAATAATCGGGACTTTCTTCTGAACGGCTCCACAAAATCCGACATCGAGCTGATGTGCGAGGAGGCGAGTAATAACCTCTTTTGAATCCATGACGTCTATCTTTATACTTACCTGAGGATGGAGGGTCTTAAATTCACCAGCAAGCCTTGGAAGGATATACTCACCAGGAACATTTGAGGCACCAATTTTTAGTTCTCCTCGCACCAGATCTTTTAATTCTCCCAGCTTTTCATAAAGTTCATTATCTAATTCAAGCATCTTTTTTGCATATTGATAAAAAGTTTTACCGGCATCGGTAAGTTTTATCTGTTGAGATGAACGATCGAAAAGAACTTCCTGATAGGCTTTTTCAAGTGTATGTATCTGAAAACTAACTGCTGGCTGGGTGAGTTTTAAAACATCGGCTGCTTTAGAAAAACTTTCGAGTTCAGCCACTTGCACAAAGGTCTTAAAGTAACTGAGGTTCATAAAACCACCATCTATGAATTTTATTTCTTTATAAATTCGTTGTCTATAAGTTAATTTTATTTTACTTTTTAAGAGATTATATTTAACTTTTATAGGTATGAAAAAAAACCTGGCGAGACTGACGGAATTAGTTAGAAAAAGCGGCTGAGCTTCAAAAATAGGTCCGGCGGACCTGCAGAAGATTCTTGATATAACACCGCTTTCAGAAGCGCAAAATATTCTCGTTGGCATCGAGACGAGTGATGATGCCTGTGTTTACCTTTTCGAAGATAGAAAAGCAGTTGTCCAGACCATAGACTTTTTTACTCCGATAGTCAACGATCCATTTATGTTTGGGCAAATTGCCGCTGCAAATGCCCTTTCTGACATCTACGCTATGGGGGTAGAGCCGTCCTTTGCACTTTCAGTGGTAGCTTTTCCATGCAGTTTGGGGATGAACATATTAATGGAGATCGTCC